>WRAI01000005.1 GCA_009780275.1 Oscillospiraceae bacterium
TCGGTGTAGTTGTTTAATATGCTATCTCCCAATAATGTCCATCTAAATCTCTGAAATAAAAGTGATAACCGTTCCAGTCTTTTGCTTTTTCCGGGACGTGATCAACGCTTCCGCCTAACTCTTGAACTTTCGCATACATTTCATCTACTTCTTCTTTTGAGTCAAGGTTATATGCTAATGTTATGCCGGCAAAGCCATTTACGATTTCAGGCGGACTATACACATTTATATCCTCTGCCAATTTATTAAGATTGCACAGAGAAAGTCTTATCCCCTCAATTTCAAAATCTGCCGTCCAACCGTCTAAATCCACCTTGAAGCCTAAGCCAACGTAAAAATCCCTTGACTTTACAACATCTCTTACACCTAAGGTAATTAACATATCTTTGTTTGTATTTTTCATACGTTCAGCCTCGCAAAATATGCATTTTCTCCCCTACAACACCCCCGCCAACCGCTTTACACCCTTTTCTATCGCCACCTCATCGGGCATAGAGAAATTCAGCCGTATGAAGTTTGACGACACACCCTCGTCGATGGCAAAGGCATTGCCAGGCACGCAGAGCACTTTGTTTGCCTTTGCCGCGGCGCAGATGTCGAGTGCTGCTTTTCCCTCGGGCAGCTTTAACCACAAGAACAGTCCACCGCATGGCTTGACGAACTCTATACCGTCTAAGGCTTGCAGGCCTTTGACTAATGCATCACGCCGTTTGCCGTAAAGCTGGCAACATGCCTTAATATGAGCATTGAAATCGCATTCATCCAAGAACCGGCTGACAACGTGCTGAAAAAATAAGTTTGTATGCACATCGGATACCTGCTTGGCAACGGTCATCTTTGTAATGATGTCATGCCGTGCCACGGCATAACCCACGCGGATACCCGGCGCAATGGTTTTGGAATATGAGCCACAGTATATCACACGACCGCTGTCGTCCATCGACTTCAACGGCGGCACAGGCACACCCTCGTAGCGTAGTTCGCAGTATGGGCTGTCCTCGATAATCGTCGCGCCGTATTGCTCGGCGAGAGACAGCATCTGAGTGCGAGGATCAACCGGCAGCACCGTCCCGCAAGGATTGTGGAACGTCGGAATGGTGTAAATCACCTTAGCTCTAGTTGCTTGCAATTTTGCCGCTAAGTCAATCATATCCATGCCGTTGCCATCCATGGCAACGCCGACCAACTGTAAGTTGTATGAACGAAAGGCATTGAGTGCGCCGACAAAACTACTTTCTTCGCACAGTACGATGTCACCCTCGTTGCACAGCACTTTCGCCGCCAACTCAATGGCTTGCTGTCCACCGCTAGTGATGATAAGTTCATCTTTCGCGTTGCCGATTTTCCATGTGTTTTTCAGGTAGGCTGCTGTCTGCTCGCGCAAGGGTGCAAAGCCCTCGCTGATTCCATATTGCAAGGCCTGCGAGGCTTGCGAGGCATAGATGTCGGCCGAAATACATGCCATGTCTGCAGTGGGGAATGTCTGCGGCGATGGGTTGCCTGCCGCGAAGCTGATGATGTCCGGGCTTTCAGGTGCCTTGAGTATCTCACGAATGATCGATGGTTGCAATGTTGAGATGCGATTGGAAAACTGCATATAGAAATCTCCTTCTATGGAGGCATTATAGCATAATGTGACACATTTTACAACTTCCGTATTTTGCCCACAAATGAGACACGTTTTTGATGCGCCTTACGGGCAATATACCATCAATGCGGCGGGGTTGACCGACATTTCAATGGGGAGAGCGGGACCACGATCGCCATCAAGATCGCAGGATTCGAAGTAGCTTGACTCTTCCACCATCTCGATCTTCATGTGTGCTGTTTGGAAGTATAGGACATTTTTGTCACGCACAATTTCACCGTTGAACGCTTTGACAAGCAGTGCCGGCCTTGCCACAGCCGGCACTGCTTTGACCGCCACGATGTCAAGTACGCCGTCATCAGCCGTTGATTGGCGCGAAATGTTGTGAAACCCGCCGGTGCCGGTGCTGTTAAGTGCCAGTACAAGCTGAAATTTTTCACAGTATTCTTGGCCATTGGCCTCTATGCGCAGCAACGCCGGCTTAAAGTTGATGGAGTCGGCCACGCCTTTGGTGTAATACGCGGCGCGCCCCCACGTCTTTTTCAGGCGCGGGTCATAACTCATATAGCCATGGGAGAACATGCCGACGGCGCAGACATTGATAAAGAACTGCTCGTTGACACAACCCAAGTCGACACGGCGCGTGCTGCCTTGTAAAAAAAGATCGAAGCAGTCGCAGGGGTCGCTTGGCAGCTGCAAATACCGCGCGAAATCATTGACCGTTCCACAGGACACGATGCCGAGCGGCTTGTCCAGCAAACTGTTGGCCGCCATGCCGTTGATAACCTCGTTGAGCGTGCCGTCACCACCCATAACGATAAACGCATCGTAGCTGCTTAAGTCGTTACCGCCGAAAAAAGCGGCGATGTCGCCGCTGTAATTGCTGCGTTTGATATCAAGTACCCAGCCCGCTTTTTGATAGGCCGCCAAGGCGGTGTCCAGCATTTGCGCGGCGCGATTACGACCTGCGTTGGGGTTATAAATGAGTAGTGCCGATGACATAAAAGTCTCCTTGTAATGCAGACACGGGCGATTATTCATCGCCCTTCACAGCATTGTAGCATACTTGTCAGAGAATGGCAAATTGGGTCTGAGAGAATGGGCGCTGCCGGTGAAGTCTATGGGACACAATAACGTGCATCCTCGTGCAATCAGCGTTACCGCAAAAATAGCGCGCCGAATAGACCAGCAATTAGGATGCATAGCGGGGGGGATAACCATTTTTTCCACATTACCCAAAACGACATAGTTATCATCGCCAAAATAAGTGCCGTGTCCAAAATGTCTTGCGAATGACCAAATAAGGCCGTGCGCCCGAAGATCACGACAACCGACGCCAAAATGCCTAGAACGACAACACGCAAACTTGACAACACAGCACGCATGGCCTTGTGCTCAAATGCTTTGGAAAAGAACTTGACGACGAGGGTGACAATGACCAGCGTTGGCAACGAGATGGCGGCTGTCGCAACCATCGCACCGGGCAGGCCATACAGACGCATGCCGACAAAGGTTGCAGCACTTGTGGCCAGCGCGCCCGGCGTCATTTCACTGATGGCGACGATGTTGACGGCTTCGGCGGCTGTCATGAGCCCCGCCGAGACCATTTGCTCTTGAATGACAGCAATGACAGCCAGTCCGCCGCCCGGCAGTGCGCCAATGGGCAACAGGAGTATAAATAGTTCCAACAAACCAGCCATCATGACGGACCACCATCTTTCGGGTCATGTATGGATAATCGGGGACGGCCGCCCCTACGCAACAGCGGCAGTAGTCCGACGATAGCACCACCCAACATGAGCCACATGACGTTGATGCCGGTAAACAGCGCCAAGGCCAGCGTTACGGCAAAGAGCAACCAGTGCCAAGGTGTTTTAACGGCTGTTTTGCGCAAATCGAGCAATGTGTAGAGCAGCAATGCTGTCACCGCCGCGCTGATGCCGCGCATGGCGCCCTGTACCCACGCATAGCCAATGAACCGATCGTAAAGCAAAGCGACGGGAATCAGCACAAAAAAAGGCGGCAGTATAATAGCCAATGCACCCAACCACGCACCCAACCAGCCACACAGTTTATGCCCGACCAAAAAAGCGGCATACACGCCGGGAAGCCCCGGCGGCGCTTGCGCCAAGGCAAACAGGTCTGTCAATTCTTCTTTGGTCATCCATTGATGGCGTTCAACATACTCGGCGTTCATCTGCCCGAGAATGACGAAACCGCCACCAAAGGTAAGCGTACCGATTTTGAGTGTGGAGAGAAAGAAGTTTAGTCTTTTTGCTTCGCATTTTGCCATAATATCTGCCCTTCATACATATTTCATGCACAGCGAGCAATTCATGCCTTATGCTCGGTTGGCGTTGATTAAGCATCCTGCCAGCAATATATGCAGTTCATCGTCGGTCAGGTTGGGCAATGCCAACTTGATGATGCTCTCGTTGCCGCCGGTACAGTTGACTTTGGCTGTGAATTCGCGCTGTCCGGCAAGCAGGCCATCACGTACGCCTTTGATTTCAACCATGTCACCAGCTTGCAATTGTATTTCACCCGATTCCGTGCCCAATTCAGTGCAAATAAAGGGCAGCATACCCCAGTTGATTAAATTGCTGCGGTAGCGTTTGGTGGCGTATTCGCGGGCGATGTTTGCCATGCCGCCGAGAACGCGCTGGCAGCTGGCAGCCTGCTCACGTGCACTGCCGTCGCCGGGACGCAACGCGACAACGACGCTGCCGATACTACACTCTTGTGCCGCTTTGGCGCGCTTAACATATTCAGGGTCACGGCGCGACAGTGTGAATTCGGCCAGGCGTAAGGGGGTGGAACGGTAGGATGACGTTTCCCCGCTGGGGATAAGTTCATCGGTCGTTGTTACATCGTCGTAGAGGGCTGAGGCGACGGCCACAACAATGTCGTTGGGCAAAGCGGGCATTTCGGGCCAGTCGGCGATGTTCGGGCCAAAACGCAAAGTCTCGTCGGCATTAGGCTTATTTACGCCGCGGTAAACGCGGGCACGATAGCTGCTGTCATCGAAACGATAGCTTTCGCCGGTGTCCTCCACAGGCGGGTTTGGCAAAGTATCGGCCGCCGTCAACACACCGCCGTTGAGAGCTGTTGCGGCGATCGAGCGGGCGTCCATAAGCGCAACGTAGGCGCTCTGCTTTTCAGAAGATTTACTGCCTTCGCGGTTAGGGAAGTTGCGCGTGGCGTGGCGAATGGAAAAACCGCCGTTGCGCGGCACGTCACCGGCGCCAAAGCAGGGCCCGCAGAAAGCTGAGCGAATCATGGCGCCTGCGGCAGTGAGTGCGCTGAGTTCTTGAGTCAGTGCCACGCCCATCGGCACACTGGCAGGGTAGACACTTAGGGCAAAGTCACCGTTGCCGGTGTTTCCGCCGTTGAGGATTTTTGCGGCGGCGATGATATTGTTGGGCAGACCGCCACTGCATCCACCGATGTAGGCTTGATCGACTGTGAACTTTCCATCGATGAGCTTATCAGTCAAATCGGGCGGGCTGTCGAGCTGCCATAACTCTTGGGCGCGTAGGCCAATGCCGCGCAAGTGTTCTTGCGGCGATTGGATAAATTCGTGTATGGGCAACGCCAACGATGGGTGGAATGGCAACGCCAGCATGGGCCGGATTTTCGATAACTCTATGTCAATAAAGTCGTCGTAATAACATGGTGTATTTGGGGTTAGCTGCTTGTAGTCATTTTCGCGGCCGTGGACAGCCAGCCAATGGCGTGTTTTTTCGTCTGTCTGCCAGATGGAAGAGAGACAAGTTGTCTCGGTCGTCATGACATCAATGCCATTGCGCATGTCAATACTCATCTTGCTAATGCCATCACCAATGAATTCCAACACGGCGTTTTTAACGATGCCTTTTGCGAACACCGCGCCGATGAGCGACAACGCTATGTCTTGCGGACCGACGCCGGGATTGATTTCGCCTTGAAAATTGACGGCTACGACGCGGGGTGGAGCGATATCATAGGTTTTGCCCAACAGTTGCTTCGCCAGTTCGCCGCCGCCTTCGCCGATGCCCAGCGTTCCGAGCGGGCCGTAACGCGTGTGACTGTCGGAGCCCAGAATCATTTTGCCGCCGCCGGCGTAAACTTCACGCGTATATTGGTGAATGACGGCCATATGTGCAGGTACGTACTCGCCGCCGAATTTCTTGGCGGCAGACAACCCGAAAGCGTGGTCGTCTTCGTTGATCGTGCCGCCGACAGCACAAAGGCTGTTGTGACAGTTTGTCAAGACATATGGCAAGGGGAATTCTTTCAGCCCTGATGCCCGTGCCGTTTGGATGATGCCGACATAAGTGATGTCATGGGATGCCATGGCGTCTACTTTAAGTTTGAAAAGGTTGGGGTCAGTTGATGTGTTATGGGCGTTTAAGATATCGTATGCCATCGTGTTGGCACGGAGAGCTTTTTGTTGGTCATTGGCTGTGGACACTGTCTGCCCGTCGTAAATGACGGGGTTTCCCGTAATTTTAATCATGTCTTTTCTCCTTTGCGTGTTCACTTTCTGTATGTAGTATACCACAAAGGCGTTTGTTTGTCGAGTAGAAGGCGTGCAAAGACACACATTATGCCGACACGAAAGCAGACGACCGATGGTCGCCCCTACACTGCATTTTAGTACATTTTCTATTGTGATATGGCGCGGGCGCTTGATATTTATCGGACGATATAGTAATATGTCAGTGTTACGTATGATTTAACTGCATATTTTGGAGGAAGTGTGTATGCACGCTCACAGTCTACAAGTCGGAGAAACAGTCTTTGCGCTTTGGGCGCCGGACGGATTCTATTATCCCAGCATTATTCAACAGGCGCTTGACAACGATGAGTATAAAATCTCATTCTTGGACGGCCATACAGGCCAAATGTCAAGCACACATATTGTAAAACTGCAAGAAGCCCTCAGTAGCATGAAAATTCAGAGCAACTGGGGCAATTTCGGCACTTTTTACCCGGGAACACTTTCGGGTACGCAAGAACCCTTTACAATACACTATGATGACGGCGATATTTCGCGCCGCACAAAATTGAGGCAACTGCGCGGGATAAGAGCTGTGGCGCCTGCTGCATCTGACCATGCTGCGCAGGCACAACCTCCGTCGCAAGTGGTAAGTTTTCGCTGTGACGCCTGTACTGCACCACTGGATATAGGTACAGCGGTGCGCGGCCAACCGGTCGTGTGTAAATATTGCGGAACGCAGAACATGGTGCTATAAAACAAAGCGGACGATGGCTGTTGTTCGCTTTTATTTTCATCCAACGTTAACACGGTTATAAACGTCTCTTTCCACTAAACACTTAAGTGCCGCAAAAGGTTTGATATCTGCAGGAGGTTGGCTCTGGCCGCCGGGAGTACTCTTTTGATTCCTCATAGGGGTTTCGCAAAGCTTCAAGCAAGCTTTCCATCACTGAAAAATTTCCCTGTTCTGCAGCGGACAGAGCTTCTTCTACATGATGATTTCTTGGGATAACAGCGGGATTGTGCTTTTTCACCCTATCTATCGCCTCTTTTAGGCTTTGCGGCTGCCGACTTAGCTTGGCTTGCCATTTTTCATGCCAGAGGGCAAGCTCGGGCATTTCAGTTAATGGCGATATTTCTTGGTCGGCGGAAGACAGAGCTCGAAAGGTGCTTGTATAATCTAAAGCATGTGTTTGCATTAATCTCAACAACTCTTCAGCAAGAGCAACATCTTGCGGCTCGTCAGAAACGATCCCCAGCTTGGCCCGCATGCCAGCTAGCCAGTTTTCATGATAGCACGCCCAATACTTGTCTATCTCTCGTTGCGCCAATTTCACAGCTTCGTTTTGATCATCGTCAATTAAGGGCAACAAATCCTCTGCAAATCTTGATAGATTCCAGGCTCCCATCGCGGGCTGATTGTTATACGCATAGCGACCCGCTATATCGATGGAGCTGAAAGTACTATTCGGATCATACGTATCCATAAAAGCACAGGGGCCATAGTCTATTGTTTCGCCTGAGATGGTCATATTGTCTGTGTTCATCACACCATGGATAAATCCAACCAACTGCCATTTTGCGATTAGGGATGCTTGGTTCCGAGCCACTTCCCGTAAGAGCAAAAGATACTTGTTTGGAGCGTTTTCAAACCAAGGGAAATGACGTTGGATACAGTAGTCTGCGAGCCTCTGCAGATCTTTCTCTGTGCCATAAACAGCTGCATAGTCAAATGTGCCCACCCTAACATGACTTGATGCTACCCGTGTTAAAACAGCACCTTGTAAAACCTTTTCTCTGACAACGTCTTTTCCGGTAAGAGCAACGGCCAAAGCGCGCGTTGTGGGAATACCTAAAAAGAACATGGCCTGACTGATAATATACTCTCTCAGCATGGGCAAGAGGGCGGCTTGCCCGTCGCCGCGCCGGGAATACGGCGTCTTTCCTGACCCTTTCAGCTGGATATCAAATCTTTGGCCGTCCGGCGCAATATGTTCCCCAAGCAAAACTGCACGACCATCTCCCAACATGGTAAAATGACCGAATTGATGGCCGGCATACGCTTGAGATATAGGGTCGGCTCCATCGGGCAACACTGTGCCGGTAAATATTCCGGGCTTGCTTTTTAGTGCATCTGCATTTAGTCCCATGTTTCTAGCAAGCTCTTGATTAAACATAACCAGTTTTGACTTAGAAGCCGCCGCCGGCGTTTGGTTGTGATAAAATGTTTTGGGAAGCTTTATATAGGTGTTTTCAAAATTCCAGCCTTCAGTTGACATATTGTAGTATCCTCTCGAAAAGATTCTGTCTGTTCAGCAATTATTATTCACGTCATCACCGTGTCTTAGTCATTTACATGAAAGCCGGCAGCCGCCTGTTGCCACTGTCGATTGACAAATGGTTTTTCAGATATTATAATAGATTGGTTCAAAGTGAGCATGTTATCTGACAAGCGACGACTTGAATTTGACGTTATTGATATGCCGCGCCGGAAAGCATTTCGCTTCGCTTGGGTAAATGGTTGCGCGGCCGTGTTTTGGAGGCTTTTACCATGTTGGATATTTTACGTCTATTAGAACAAGATTGCACGCTGACGCCTGTGCAAATTTCCGCCATGACGGGGCATGATATATCAGAGGTGGAGCGTGTCATTACCGACTGTCAAGAGAAAGGCATTATCTTGGGCTATAAAGCTAAAATCGATTGGGATAAGACCCGGCAGGAAACAGTGACGGCCATTATTGATGTGTCAGTGACGCCACAGCGCGGCAGCGGGTTTGACCGCGTTGCCGAACGCATTTACCAGTACGACGAAGTCGAGAGCTTGTACCTCGTATCGGGCGGGCACGATTTTTCTATTGTTATCAACGGGCGTACGATTAAGGAAGTGGCGCTCTTCGTTGCCGAAAAGCTGTCGCAGCTCGAAAATGTTACCAGCACGGCGACACACTTTATGTTGCGGCGCTATAAGGAAAACGGTGTAATTTTTGCCCATCCAACGGATGAACAGGAAAGGATGAGCCTGCTGTGAGTTTCTCTTTTGCCCTTGGAAGACAGGCACAGGCGCTTCCACCATCTCCCATTCGCCGCTTTTTTGATTTGGTTGAGCAGAACAAAGACGCCATCAGCCTCGGCATTGGTGAACCTGACTTTGTTACGCCCTACCCTATCCGTGATGAAGGCATTTTTACGCTGGAAAAAGGGTATACAAAATACACGCCCAACGCAGGGCTGACGCTGCTGCGCCAAGAGGTTTCGGCATATATGGCGCGGCATTTTGGACTTACTTATGATTATGCCAATGAGATTTTAATCACAGTCGGCGGCAGTGAGGCCATTGACTTGGGCTTGCGAGCTTTGCTCAACACGGGCGATGAGGTGCTGATTCCCGAACCTTCTTTTGTTTGTTATGCGCCGTTGACACAGTTGGCGGGCGGCGTGCCTGTCGGCATTGAAACAATTGCGGCAGAAAATTTTCGACTGACTGCCGACCGTCTGAAAGCCGCCATCACGCCCAGAACTAAAGTGTTGGTTTTGCCGTTTCCCTGCAATCCCACAGGCGCCATTATGGAACACGCCGATTTAGAGGCTATTGCCCAAGTGCTGTGCGGCACGGATATTGTCGTGCTGTCCGATGAGCTTTACGCCGGCTTGACGTATGGCGTATCACATATTTCGATTGCCACCGTTGATAACATGCGTGAGCGAACGCTAGTTGTCAACGGACTGTCTAAATCTCACGCTATGACGGGCTGGCGTATGGGGTTTGCGTGCGCACCGCCGCCACTGATTGCACAGATGACGCGCATCCACCAATACGCCATTATGAGCGCGCCGACGATGAGCCAGTATGCCGCGATTATTGCGTTGCGCGACAGTGACGACAGCGTGGAACAAATGCGACAGGCTTATGACCAGCGCCGCCGCTTGGTGTTGAATGCATTTGAAACAATGAACCTGCCCTGTTTTGAGCCACAGGGCGCATTTTATGCTTTCCCCGATATTCGCGGCACGGGGCTGTCAAGTTTTGCGTTTTGCGAGCGCTTGTTGACCAAATATAAGGTTGCCGTCATCCCCGGCGACGGATTTGGAGGTTGCGGCGAGGGCTTTGTGCGAATTTGCTACGCGGTTGATGTCGGACTATTGACAGAGGCATTGCGGCGGATTGAAGCATTTATTAAGGGGTTGTAAGGGCGAACAGCGTGCAGGCAAACCCCGTCCGTTGGTGATGGAAAGGATTATTGCCATGATTCACTTGCGAGAAATTGACGAAAGCAACTGGCTTGATTGCATTGATTTGAAACACGAAGACGAGCGATTTGTCGGTAGTCCGGCGTTTATATTGGCCGATGCGTATGTGTCAAGGCATTACATGACGGCATATGCCTTTTATATGGGCGAAACCATCGTCGGTATGACGCTTTTGCAGAACGAGCCAACAAACCATGAAAAAGGCTACGCCTTCACCGAATTTTTTATCGACGACCGCCACTTACGCAAGGGCTACGGCCGCCAAGCAGTTGGATTTTGCTTAGAGAAATTGAGAGAAAACGGCTTTGCTGTTGCCAAAGTGTGCGTTGAAGAAAAAAACGATATTTGCTTGGCCTTTTGCAGAAGCTGTGGTTTCACTGAGAGCAGACGCACAGATTGGGATAGCCGCTATATTGATTTTTCGATGATTTTATAGGGGCGATATTTCATCGCCCAGAATTAATTCAATACTTTCGGGCGGCGGGATGCTGCCCCTATACGAGGATTATCATGATTCAAAAAATTGCCGCCATCCCTTGTCATACATACGCCCAAGCAGAAGTTGACACCGCTGTTACACGGATATTCAAAGCGTTCGGCGGGGCGGCAGCGATTGCCAAGACGGGGCATCGTGTCTGCATTAAGCCCAATTTGCTTATGCCGCGCAAGCCTGAAGATGCTACGACAACACATCCGGCTGTTGTTTCTGCGGTGACTCGGCAGTTTACGGCGCTGGGCTGTACGGTGGAGATTGCCGACTCTTGCGGCGGGCCTTATAATGCCGCTATGTCCAAGCTGCTTTACCGCAAAACCGGCATGGCGCAAGTTGCCGAAGACACCGGCGCGATCATCCGCTACGACGGCGAAACAACAGCGTCTGAAGTGCCGCTGGCCGCGGGTGCGGCGCGTAAGTTCCATATCATTCAGCCGATTGTTGACGCCGATGTGATTATTAACATTGCCAAACTCAAAACCCACGGACTGGGGCATTATACCGGCGCGGTCAAAAATATGTATGGCGTGGTGGCGGGCCTGCAAAAAGCCAAGGGGCATGCGGCGTTTAAGTCTCGGCAAGAGTTTTTCGCTTGCCTGCTCGACTTGTATCAACATATCACGCCACAATTTAACATCATCGACGGCATTGTTGGCATGGAGGGTGACGGTCCGAGTGGCGGCACGCCCAGGTCAGCCAATGTGCTGCTAGGCGGTATTGACGGTCACGTGCTGGATCAATTCGCCGTTTGGCTGACGCATTTGGATGAAAGTAAAGTTTTTACGCTGGTTGACGCACAAAAACGTGGAATTTTAGAGGACACGCCCCCGCGTGCCCCGCACGACGTAGAGCGCGTGCGCTTCCGTCAACCATCAACCGATAAAAACAGCACCATTATTTTGCGCACACTATTGCCACGCCGACTGCGCAACTATTTGCGCGACCGGCGTATGCCCTATCCGCATGTCATTGGGGCAAAATGCACAGGCTGTGCCGATTGCCGGCGCATTTGCCCCGAAGAGGCGATTGAAGTGGCGGGTAAAAAGGCGCATATTCTACGCGAAAAGTGCATTCGCTGTCTGTGCTGCCATGAGGTTTGCCCACCTAAGGCGATGGAGTTAAAGCGATGATTGTTGAGAAAGCCTACGCCAAAATTAATTTAACGCTTGACGTCCTCGGCAAGCGCGCTGACGGCTATCATGAACTGCGCTCTGTGATGCAGACGATTTCGCTGCATGACGAGTTGACACTTACGCCCAACGACAGCGAGTCATTGACGGTTGGCAGCAACTGCCCCGGCTTGCCGGCCGACGAAGGCAATTTAGCCATTAAGGCAGCTAACGTATTTTATGCTGCGACAGGCATTGCGCGGCAAGGGCTGCATATTCATATTGACAAACGCATTCCCGTTTGCGCCGGTTTGGGTGGCGGCAGTGCCGACGCCGCGGCGGTGTTGCGCGGACTCAATGTGATTCACGGTGACTTTTTGTCTATGGACGACTTAATTGAACTTGCGGCGCAGGTCGGGTCTGACGTGCCGTTTTGCATCCGTGGCGGCACACAGCTGGCTTGCGGTCGCGGAGAGATTTTAACACAGTTGCCGCCGTTGCCCGAGTGCTGCTTTATTCTCTGCCAAATTGGGCATAAGACATCAACAGCTGACGTGTTTGCGCAATTTTCTGGCTTGGCGGGAACGAACACAATTCGTTCCTATACAGACGAGATGATTGTAGCTTTGCGGGCACAAGACTTGCCCAAAATCGGCGAATGTTTGGGCAACGCACTGGCAGGCGATGTATCTTTTTCGGCAACGCGTGAGACATTAGAGTTATTAAAACAATCGGGCGCGTTAGGCGTATCCGTCAGCGGCGCGGGGCCGACAGCGTTTGGACTATTTAGCGGCAATTCGCCGCCGACATTGGCGCTTGCGAGCGCAGGACGGGAGTTAAAGGATAAATGCGACCAAAACGAAAACTTATTCTCTCCGCCGTATTGGCCGTGGCAACCATTGTGCCGTGGCTGATTGCCGGGCGTTGGAACGGCACGGTTACAGCTTTTTTTCGCCCTATTTCGCGCGTGTTGTCACGTATACTGGGCTATATCTTCTCGCCGTTTCCGTTTGCCGTCTTTGAATGGCTGATTGTGCTTGCCGTTATCGGCTTGATTGCCTTATTGGTGCGACTGATCGTGCAACTTGTCAAAACTCGCGGCAAACGCAAGCAGTGTTTGGGCAAAGCAGCTGCGTCACTGTTGGTCGGTGTTTTGTCCGTCGCTTTTTCGTTTACGTGGTTGTGGGGCTTAAACTATGTCGCACCGCCGCTGCACGAGGTGATGGACTTACCTATGCGTGCACATGAGGAAGCGTTTCTCATCCAAGTCACTGTCCATCTCGCCGAACGCGCCAACGAAATCGCACCGCTCGTGCCACGACATGAAAACAATCGCACCATCTATCGCAGCGTACGAGCCAGCAATGCCTCAGCGTTGCAAGGCTTTGCTGCTTTGGCGGAAGATAATAGGCTCTTTCACGCCGCTTCGCCTGGCACCAAGCGGCTGACATTTCACGGATTCTACTCAGCGTTTGGTGTAGCCGGCATGTATTTTCCCTTCACCGGCGAAGGCGGCGTTAACCCTGATACGCCTGCCGCAGTGCTACCTTTTATCGTGACACATGAGATTGCACACAGGCTAGGTCTGGCGCGCGAAGATGAGGCAAACTTTGTCGCTTTTCTTGCCGCTCGCGCGTCTGATGACCCGATGACACGCTACTCGGGCTACTTGAATGCCTTGATCTACTGTTGGAACGCCCTGTCGACAGGCGGACAGCGTGAAGTCGCACCGCTATTGGGTGAATATATTTTAGCGGATTGGCGCGAGATTGGTGAACATTTTGAGCGTCATGCCGGCCCGGCGAGGGACTTCGGTGAACGCGTCAATCATGGCTATTTACAGGCCATGGGACAGCCTGAGGGCGTGGACAGCTATGGCATGGTGGTCGATTTGATTTTGGCATATTTCTACAAGCATGGAACGTAACACCTATTTATACTGCCCGGCGCGCCGAAGACGCCGCGCCTTACATATTTGGAGGATATTTTATGAGAAAAACATTTAACCGATTCTGTTATAAATATGAGAAGTTCGGCATTAGCAATTTGATGTATTATATTGCCGGCGGGTATATCATTACATTTATCGCTGAAATCGCCGCTCGCGCGAACGGAAACAGCATTATACCTATGCTGACCTTTAATCTAAATGCCATTTTGCAAGGTCAAATTTGGCGTTTGTTGACATTCTTGCTTATCCCGCCTACGATGGATGTACTTTTCGTCGTCTTTGCTATTTTGTTTGCTGTCTTCGCGGGACGCTCGCTCGAAGCAGCGTGGGGCAAGATGCGCTTGACTATCTATTACTTTTCCGGCGCGCTGTTATCGATACTTGTAGCGACGGGATTTACGCTGTTGACCGGTTTTTCCCTGCCCATCGACAATACATTTTTGAATCTATCACTCATCATGGCGTTCGGCACAGTATTTCCCGACCAAGAAGTGCGTTTAATGCTCATTCTGCCTGTTCCGGCAAAAGTTTTTGCTCTTATCGGTGGTGCTTCCATCTTAATTATGGCGTTTCGAGTAGGCTGGCCGCTAATGTTGATACCTTTGGTGGCTATTGGTAACTACTTACTCTTCTTTGCCCCCGATGCTTGGGCAATGCTGCACAAGCAACCCGCACGGCAGCGACAGCGTAGCGCACAATTTCGTCAGCAAGTCAGGCCAAAATCGAACAAGCAGGCTCGCCACACTTGCGCTGTTTGCGGCATCACAGATATTGATGATCCGGGCATGGAATTCCGTTATTGCTCGCTGTGCAAGGATTATTTGTGCTATTGCTCGAAGCATTTATTTGGACACGAGCATAAGTAGGCTCTGCCAAACAACCATGCACATCCCGCTCACTCTATCCCAGCAACAACACTAACATAATCAACAGTTCCATGTTTTCCCCGAGAGCAGCCGTTGCCCCGCTGCTGTCTTGCAGCATGAGCAGCAACAGTATGAGCAACAACATATCGTTGTTGCCCGAGCGTTTGACGGGCGTCGCCTCAGGCGACTTGAGTTCAAGAGTCGGCGTTTTGTTTTTTTGTGATTCAACAGGCGGCGTGTCGAGGTCGCCGCGTCCCACACTGTTTTCCGCATTTTCCGACTTCATATAACGGCTGTACATGACAATCAACCTCCGTTATTCCGATTATTCCAACAATTTTCCCAACAAACCGCCGCTACCGAATGTTTCCATGGCAATCTTAGCCGTTGCCGCCAGCTTAATCATGCGAACAGCTCGATCCATCTGCCCATGACGACTCTCATGCATATACGGCTTTAAGGCATGAATCAACCGCGTGCGATGGTCTTCCGGTTTACTATATTCGCTCAGAATGCGCGACATGCCATTGAGTATCCCGGGGTCCATGTTGGCGACCATGCGCATTAAATTGCCCGCATCGCCCATCGGCGTAAGACTGTTGACGATGGCCGGCATGGCATTTTCAATGACATTTTCCTCTTTTTTTGGCTCGTCTTTATTGCCGCCCAGCCCAAGCGATTGTGCCATGGCCATAATCTTCTCCATGCCGGCCGGGTCGTTGAGCATGGCCGATATTTTACTTTCTATGTCCATAGCCTTCCCCCGCGAAACCGGTTTCACGGGAACCCCCTTTCGATTTTATCAGCAGCGCCACAAATGTTATTCCGTTGCTTTCTTAACCTGCGCAATCAAATCCTGCCCTTCTTTGCTTGTCACCAGGTCTTTGAGCAGAGCTGACATGGCAGTCGCGTCACCAGCTTTGGCTTTTTCGGCGTTAAGATTGTTTTTGATTTTGTTGATGCTGTCTTTGTTCTCGACGATATTGACTTTGCGCATAATATCGTCCAAGTTGGCCGCCGCTTTAGCACCATTAGGATTACTTTGCAACATTTGCTGTAACAGTTCCGAATTCATAAATTTGCCTCCTGCTGTCTTATCAATATGCTCCCATTCTATGCGGCAAAACAGGCGGACTTTACAGATGGGCTTAAATTGAGTATAATGTGTAAGGCGCGATGTCCTCATCGCGTTGAGACAACAAATAGTCATTTTATCACACGGCGTGATGAGGACGTCACGCCCTACACAGGAGGAACAATGCAAAAACGCGATTATTATGACGTGCTTGGCGTCGGCAAAAGTGCCGGCGACGACGAAATAAAAAAAGCCTATCGAAAGTTGGCAAAACAATACCATCCCGACCTCAATCAAGGTGACGATGAGGCCGAAGTGAAGTTCAAGGAAGTCAACGAAGCCTACAATGTGCTAAGTGACGGCGATTTGCGGGCGCGGTATGACCAGATGGGTCACGCCGGCGTTGATCCCAACGGCGCAGGCGGCGGACAGTACAGCGGCGGCTTTGGTGGTGGTGGCGGCTTTGGGTTTGACGGCTTTGATTTGGGTAGCATTTTTGACTCTTTCTTCGGCGGATTCGGGGGCAATCAGCGCGCCAATGCGGCGACACGGGGTGAGAATATTCGCACGGCCGTGACGCTTGACTTTGAAGAAGCGGCATTTGGCTGCGAAAAGAAAATCGCCGTCAACCGCATCGAAGAGTGTCATACCTGCCACGGCAACGGCACAAAGGACGGTAAGCCGGCACCCGTTTGCACGCAGTGCGGCGGCAGCGGCACGGTGCGCGTACAACAACGCACGCCGTTGGGCATGATGGCAACCACCGGTGTCTGCCCGACCTGCCACGGCAAGGGGCGCGTCATCAAGGAACCGTGTGAATCTTGCCGTGGAAGCGGATTGGAGAAAAATCGCGTGGAACTGACGGTCAAGTTCCCCGCCGGTATTGATAACGGGCAAACACTTAATCAACGCCGTCAGGGTCATGCCGGGCAAAACGGCGGTCCGCACGGCGACTTGCTCATCAGCGTCAACGTGCGACCGCATAAACTGTTTGAGCGCGACGGCAACGATGTGCATATGACACAGGACATCAGCTTTGTACAAGCGGCTTTGGGTTCAGCGTTAGAAATTCCCACATTAGAAGGCAAGGTTAAGCACACCATCGCGGCGGGTACGCAGAACGGGAAAGTGGTGATTCTTAAAAACAAGGGCATTGTTGATGTGCACAATAAAGGAAAAGGCAG
This sequence comes from Oscillospiraceae bacterium, assembly GCA_009780275.1. Classification (NCBI taxonomy): domain Bacteria; kingdom Bacillati; phylum Bacillota; class Clostridia; order Eubacteriales; family Oscillospiraceae; species Oscillospiraceae bacterium. The sequence goes on from WRAI01000005.1 coordinate 16,998, forward strand.
CCAATATGTGCATATCAATGTCGTTGTACCCACTGACTTGACCGAGGCGCAAAAAGAGTTGTTGCGTGAGTTTGAAGGCTTGCCGCCGAAGAAAAAGAAGAAGAAATAGGTTTTTGTAGGGCGCGGTGAGGGCACTGCGCCGCTTAATTGGTACAACCACTATACTGCGGACGTGATGAAGGCATCGCGAACGCTTGAACGCCGCCCCTACAAAGTTGGAGGATATACCTATGAATGTCTTGCTGCCTATTGCCACAGTTATCTTCGCCGTGTGGTTTGTCGCACGGTATGTTTGTAAGCTCCGGAAACGTGATGACAATACTGTAGAGAACGCACCCCCGTGCATCTCGCAGCAAGGCAGCTGTCCTGAAAAACAGGGTGTTGAACAGGCCCCCCGCCAATCCATTTTTACACGTTCGCGCGGCAAGATGACCCCTTTAGATATACTGCCTCTTGTTGTCATCACACTTGTTTACGCTTGCGTGGCGTTTTTCAACCTCGGCGACAGGCAAGCGCCGCAGTCGGGCTGGATGGCGCGAGAAGAGACGTCCGCCTCTGTTACCATTGACTTGGGCGAAGAGGTTGAACTATACCGCATTGTCTATTTCGGCGGCGTCCTGCAAGCCAATCCGCTGGGAAGCGGGCTTTTTCTGCGCGCCGAGCACTGGGAAGTAAGCGAGGAAGATGACAGTGCTTTTATACCGGTGGTAACGGAGCGGAAAGAGTTTCGAACGGCCTCCGACGCCGCGTTTGTCTGGCGTGAGTTTCAGTTTAACAGCCAAGGCGACGATCGTACACGCTATCTTCATTTGACTGCGTTGCGAACATTTCAAGTCAACGAATTAGGCATTTACGTGCGTGATGCTGACGGCGAAATTACGCGGCTTGACCCTGCTAATTTCGACTTTTTCGACGACGAAAATGCAAAGGCTCTTTTTGACGAGCAACTTTTGATCCCCGGGCAAATTGCCGCTCAAGGCAATGGGCAAGAACCGCAAACGGGCTGGCCGGCGCGAGAAGAGCCGCCCAGTCAAACTGTCATGTTTAGCTTAGGTGAAGAGGTTGAGCTATACCGCATTGTACATTTCAACGGTGTCAAGCACGGCAATATTTGGCAGGATCCTAACCTTCCGCCGTGCTGCGTCATTCGTTTTCAAACGCGCCTTAGCGCCGACGAGCCTTGGGTGGAGCGCGAAACGCTGCGGGCGGGATTTAACGACGTCTTTTATTGGCGGGATCTGCAGCTTGGCGGCGGCGAACATAACCGTGCGCGTTATATCCGTTTGATCTCGGTTCGCACGTTCCAAGTCAACGAAATGGGCATTTACGTGCGTGATGCTGACGGCGAAGTGACGCGGCTTGACCCTGCTAATTTCGACTTTTTCGGCGACGAAAATGCCGCGCGATTGTTTGACGAACAGCATTTAATCCCCGAACACTTCACATTTACCAATCAAATGTACTTCGATGAGATTTACCACGGACGCACGGCGTACGAAGTCATTCATGGCATTTATCCTTATGAGACAACGCATCCGCCGCTGGGCAAAGCCATTATCAGTTTGGGCATTCGCATGTTTGGTATGACGCCGTTTGGCTGGCGGTTTATGGGCGTGGTTTTTGGCATTATGATGTTGCCGTTTTTCTACTGGCTGCTCAAAGGGCTGTTCAACAAAACGCTTGTTGCGGCGGCCGGCACAACGCTGCTTGCCACCGAATTTATGCTCATCACACAATCGCGCATTGCCACCATTGACACGTATACTGTGTTTTTCATTATCGTATCGTACTTGTTCATGTTCCGCTATATCACTTCGGGGTTGGATGCGCCGTTGAAAAAGACGCTGCTGCCGCTGTTCTTATCGGGGTTGGCGTTTGGGTTGGGCGTGGCGAGCAAATGGCCGGTGTTGTACGCGGGATTGGGCCTGCTTGCCTTTTATGTGATGTATCAAGTCGCGCGAATTCGCCATGCGAAGAAACAGGGCGTTGATTGGGTTGTTTTCTTGTCTCGTACACTTTCAGCGTCGATCATTTTCTTTATTTTCGTGCCGGTAACGGTGTATGTTGTGTCCTATGCACCATATGTACAAAACAACCATGAACGCATTGTGTCTATGCGTATTCCCGAGGACGACCACTATTTGGTATGGCAGCCCAGCGGCGAATGCATGCCATTGACGGCAAATAACTTGTGGGATAAAGCGTGGAGCAACTCCATTGACATGTTAAGCTATCACGGCGGCAACCCGGGCGATTCGGCACATCCCTTTGCGGCGGCCTGGTATCACTGGCTGGTCAATGCCCGCCCCATGCTCTTTTATGCCGACTGGGGGTGGTGCAGCGATAACGGGCAGTGGGTATTTCTCGCAGGATTTGCCAGCTTTAACAATCCGCTGATTTCGTGGGCGGGCTTGTTGGCGTTGTTTGCTGTCGCATGGGCATTTTTTCGCAAGCGGCATTGTTTAGCCACCGTATTTATTGTTGTCGGATTTTTATCGCAGTTTGCGCCGTGGCTGCTCATCTCTCGGGAAACGTATGCCTATCACTACTTCCCGTCGATTATTTTCTTGATACTGGCGTTGGCATATATTTTTAACGATTTGCTCGATATGGATATTAAGCAAAACCGCCGGTGGGTGGTAGGCTTTGCCGGCGCATCGGTAGTGTTGTTTGCGCTGTTCCTACCGGTGCTGATTGGCATCCCCATTCCAAGTTGGTATCTTAGCGGACTACAATGGTTGCCGAATTGGCCCTTCTAAATCAAAAAAAGACAGCTCACGCCGTCTTTTTTTGCGCATCGGCAGCCACTAAAACGGCCCTTCTAACAAAGGCTCATCCCATTGACATGCTTTCATATCCACCCGTCCATTAGGCAGAAATGTAACGCCTTCGCTCTCCAACAATCCACGACGTATTTCGGCGCATTCGCCGCCTGTAACGCTGCCGTCTTTTTTAACAACACGTTGCCATGGGATATCATCGGACGGGCAACAGCGCATGGCAAACCCAACGTGACGCGACATACGCGGTGCGCCCAGCATTTGAGCAATTTGCCCGTACGACGCAACCTTGCCGTACGGAATTTGCGCCACAATTTCGTAAACTTGCTGAAAAAAGTTATTACTCATACAGTGCGTACACGTTCTCGACCGATGTGCCATGTAATATTGAATTTGAACTACCAAGAATCAGCCGTGAGCCTGCGGTTTCTTTGCACCATGCCGCGAATTCGCGGATTTGCGCCGGTGTGCCGCTGTGCAGCAAGTCGCACGGCACGTTGCCCATGAGGACTAATTCGGGATACTTTGCACGCAGTTTATCAAACGTCATACCCGCATGATGGTCGATTTCGTAATAAGCGTCAGAGCAATTTTCGCCAAACAGTAAATCCGAAATTGCCCAAATATCGCCGTCAGAACGGAAGATATACTTCTGCCCGTTGCGTTGGCTCATTTTAAATTGCGTACGATATGCAGGCGCAACCGCTTGCTCGAAAAATTTGGGCGAATACGCCAGCCCGCTGTTAAATGCCAAGTCGCCGCCGCCGTTAATCAGCCAAATGCCGATGTCGTGCTGCGCTTGAATATACTGCGCCTGGTCGTGTCCCACAATTTCAAACCACGCCGCAAGCAATCCGGGGTCAAGTACAGTAGCTTCCAGCCAACCCGAATCCAGCGGCAACGCGCAAAAAGCGTCCCCGGCAACAACAAATTCGTCGCTCAATTCACGTACAGCGCGTTGTAATATAGGGCGCACAGTATGGCGCGCCGTTGTGCCATCGTGCTTATCTACAATTTTGCGCAAGTTGTCAATCACTTTATCGGGGCAATCGTTGCGCTGCGCGGTCTCTGCCAATCCATATGTGCGCGAATGCGGGTCATAGGCGTACACGCGCCAATTGCTGCCGTCAGGGTCGCCGTAGAGAATACTATTTTCGTCAATTCGCTTTGTCGGGCGTTCTGTCATACGCCACGGCAAAAAGAATATATCGAATTTCAATGCACGGTGCAGTGCAACAACATCTTGATAACATTTTTCCACGAATTCGTCGTGTGCACCATCGCCGTCGAGCCATGCGCAGGCCTCGAAGTAATGCAAATCTGTCGAACCTGTATAGGCATTGTAGCCCAGTATTTCTGATGCAACACTCGATGCAAACGCCTGCTCGCAGACGGGTGTGCGATCGCAGGGAACGCCGTCAAATGCGGCGCGGACACGTTGGGGTGATGTCATAGTAGCCCTCACTTTGCTCCGTTAAATGATAAATAAGAATGCAGAAATAATAAATTGCGGATTACAAAATTTTGTCCGCAGGAAATATTTCTGCATTTTTATTTCTTATTTGTTATTTAATAAATTACCCGTTCATCGGACACGCGCTGACAATCCGTTCCCAAATGTTGCAGTGCGTGTTTATGTCAGCACCTTCGGGAATGGGACCGTTAAAGCCTAAGCGTTCGACTTCGAGTTCTTCAAGCCGCTCAATGTCGCCGTCCAAATAGCCGTTAATGCGCCGCTGTGCCGCAAGTAAGCGTGTACGCACCCCGCCTAAGCGGATATGAATGACTTCCAAGCCTTGCGGCTTATTTTCGCGTGCCCAGAAAGTTTCAAAGCTTAAAATCAGCTCGTCCACCATACCGCAAAGTCCCGGCAATACATTGTTTGCCAGTGTCCTTAATTTTTCACGCTCGCCGTTGCGATAGGCTTCGGTGATGGCAATGCCTACCGTGCTTTTTACCATAAGCAGGTCGCTCAATGTCGCCATATGATTGAACAGATAGCCCCATTCGCCGTTGCGCTTGGCCGCGGCGTGCAGTTTGTCCGTCAAGGTTTCGTAGTGCGCGGGGAATGTCGCAATATCAACGTGTTTGTCAAACAAGCCGAGCAATACATCCTGGTACAGCAATGGCTTGGACGTATTTGTCGTACCGTCACGCCGCGCCGTTGTGTTGTTAACATCGTCGAGCAAGAAGAAATCTTCCCACACGCCGCCTGTGCAGACGGCGAACCGCGCCGCTAGTTCCGCATCGGTAAAAATTGTACAGTCGAGAATATCAACTGCGTCAAGTGACTTGGGTTGCGTGTATTTGAAGTCTATATAACCGCATTCGGCTTGCAATTGCAACGCCGGCAGTACGCTAAACGCCGGGCATTCTGCGCCGTTGTCGCCCCAGCCTGTGGCAAATACAATGTCTACGCCGGTTGCACGGCAAGCCGCAAGGCTAGATCGCGATGTGTGCATATTAAAGCGCAAATCAGGCGCCAATCCGCCCCATTTCCATGCGCCGCCGGCGAACCCGATGGGGTTCGGAAACTTTTTATGTTGTTTGAGCATACCCTCGTAATGTGCTTGGCTGAGGTGATAATAATCCCAGTACACCAATGTAACTTCGGGCGGCAACAATTCCAAAATTTCTTTCGGGAACGGCACATCGCTGCCGTGGTAGTAGTCGCCGCCGACAAGGCGGAAGAACATATCACTCCACATCATGGGTTTGAATCCGTACTTTTTACAGATTTCGACAACTTTTGTCAAGTGGCGACACATGATTTCGGTGCGATTTTGATAGCCGTGTTTGTCGAGATATTTGCCCAGCCCCAACATATGCGCTTCGTCCATGCCGATGTTAATGTTGCGGCTGGTGAAACAGCTTGCCAGCTGTTTCATCATATCGTCGATAAATTTATACGTTTTCTCTTCGCCGACAAGTAAAATGTCGTTGCAGTCGATGATATCATGAAATTGCACCCAACGCAACGCCGCGTTAAGATGCGCCAGCGTTTGCACGCAGGGAATCAGCTCAATGCCCAACTTGGCGGCGTAGGTGTCGATTTCTTTGAGTTCGTCGGCTGTGTAGCGTCCGCGCTGGTAGCCAAAATATTCCCATTCCGGGATTTCAAATGTGTCTTCGGTGTAGAGCTGCAACGTGTTCAGCCCCATCAAAGACATGGATTGCAGTAGTCTTTTAACCGCCGGAACGGTTGCCACGGCATTGCGCGAACAGTCGAGCATATACCCGTTTTGCGAGAACGCCGATTGCTGCGCAACGTCAAAATTACCTTGCAGTACATAGCTTACAGCACGGAAAAAATCAATTTCGCGCTCGTATGTGATAGAATTTTGCGTAACGGCAAAACCCTTGCCGCCTTGCGTGACAGTGATAGCCGTGCCGTCGGGCGACAAGGCAAATTTGCCGGCCTCGGCAAGCAGTTGCAAGCCGCTGATAATCGGCTGTGTATCGCCTGTGAAATTAAATGTTTGCATGGTGTTGCTCCTTTTCGTCGCAGTGAGAAATTAGAAGTTAGTAGCGAGAAGTGAGAAGTGACTATCTCGCGCCGTGCGCAAAACTACCAACTCCTCACTTCTAATTTATAACTGTAATGCACAAAGTGCGTTACACCAACTCCACCCAATGCACAATGCCACCGTTGGAGTTGCCCAGAATAATGTACTCAACTGTCAGCTGCTCAACACTGTTCGGCGCAACGGTAACTTCCGCCGCCAATGCGCGCTCGTGGTGATGCTCCCAGTACGGGCGGCCGTCAACAATCGGCCAGTAATTGCCGTCACGTTCGACATAACGCGGGTCGTTGGCCTTGCTTTCGTCTTTGTCGATAATCGCGTGGCAGTTTAACTTCGCGCTCAACGGGTTGCCGTCACGGTCGCGGATTACCACGTTCAATGCACCGGCAATCGCGCCTTTTTTGTAAATCTTAAACGTGCGCGGCTTTGTGCCGGTGTTTGCCAGCGTAAAGTTGTCTTGGTACGGAATCATCCAGTTGCCAAAGTTGCCGGGACGTCCTGCACCGTCGGCGCAATCGTTGGTCAAGAACACTTCTTTGCCGTCCTCGGTGATGCAACGGAAACTCGACATATCTGTGCCGACAGCCCTGCGGTTGTTTTGCGAGTTCAGCGCGTTTTCCCACTCGTCGCCTTCAACGAGATTTTCTTGGCTGTTGTAGACGGCATAAGGCTCGCGCTTGGCAAGTTCGCCGGTGTCTTCAAAGTTTTTAACCGTCGGGTCAAAGCTGTTTTTGTACCAAACAGGCAGCTTGCCTGCGGGTGTCAAGTCGTTGACCGTCCAGCCCGCGTCGGTTTCAATCAGACCCATTGCGTCGTCGATACCTTTGTATTGCGCCGAGAAGTTGACGTTTTCTTCAATGCCCTTGTGCGGGTTGTATTGAAAACGCTCAACAACGTAGCCTTGTTCGGGGCCGTTTTCGTCGCAATATTTCGCGTCGGTGTAGAAGTACAGCGAGCCGGTAATATCTTCGCCTTGTTCTATGTCAAACAGTACAACGCCGTTCATGCAGCGGCCGTTAGGCACAATGCGGTCGGCGGTGTCGCCAATGTTGTGGCGCGAGAAATTGTCGGCAACCGTGCCGCCCATAATCCAAATGTATTTGCCGCTAGGCACGGTGATGGTCATTGGCTCAAACTTTTTCGGCACGTGAGGCAGGAAGTCTTGTCCTACATAGTACCAGTTCTCTTCGCCTTGCTTGTTATAGTAGTCGGCGGGCAGGGTGTGTTCCACGTTATAAAAATCCGCCCATTCGCGCGCACCGAGCCACTCGCCGCAGTATTGGTAGCCGATGTTGTAAATCGTAACCACCATGTCCTTTGCGCCGTTGTTGACCAGGCGGTAACCGGCATAAATGTCCATTTCCGACCAGTTGGAGTGTTCCCAGGTAAAAAAGTAGCGACCTTTCATGTTGCGCGTACGCATATTGCAGACGCCGGGGCTTTTTTCCGACGCAATGTCTTGCCAACGTAACATTTCGGGGTTATTGGCATAAATGTACCGTCCGTCGGTGTTTTTAATGCACTTAATTTCGCAAGGTACACAGGGGTCACTGTCAGGTGTAGCGGCCGGCACTTGCGGTTTTGGTGTACCCATCAAGCGGGTCTTGTAGGGCAAATAATCGCGTAACGGTTTGGCGTTTGTCATGGGATTTCACTCCTTATATGTAGGTTTGTGGCTAGTGTACTGTATTTACACAGGATTGTCAACAGTTGGATTGTGTGGTATGATGTAGGAAATTTATATTAGGTGCGTTGCCGACATCTGATAAATTTAGAGTAAGGAGAGGTTGAAAGTGGAAAATAAAGGTCATATAAATGATGCGCCATATATGCAGCGATTAAGCGATTTTATTTCACAAGAATACAATCTTATCGCAAAGTCAATCACGCCTGCGGCTCGTGGTTACTATGGCGAAACATGGCGGCTTGATACAACTGATAAGAGCTATTTTGCCAAAGTAGATTATTTTATGCGCCACCAAATAATCTTTCAAAATAGTTTGTCCGTTATAGAATATCTTTGCGATAACGGCATTGGTTTTATCCCTAAAATTATCAAAACGAAATCTAACATGCTATATTCCGAGTTTGACTCGGCAACTGTGGGCTTGTTTGAATGGATTGATGGAACAAACATCGAAACAGATGAAACAAAAGTCGCAGAATACCAAATGTTATGCGAGATATATCCATTAACTAAACAAGGTTTTGGCATTCCGACTATGACATTTTCAAATAGCGTGGTTGTTCAAGTTTATGAAAAGTGGGAATCCCTCAAAGATACACATCAAAACAATGTTATTCTATCAACTCTTGAAAAATACAGGGAAAATTTATCGCATTGTGCGTCACGCTTGGCTCACTTTTCATCAGTTTGTCGCATGAATACAGACCATTTTTATTTTACGCACGGAGATGCAGGAGGGAACTTCTTTGTAGGCAACGACCGAAATTATTTCGTTGATTGGGACGAGGTTATTTATGCGCCGATAGAACGCGATGCGTGGGTAATGTGTTGCCATGATTGGGCGCGAGCGTTATTTAATGATACGCTCAATAAAAATAACATTCCTTATCAGTTACGCATGGAACGACTTGCCTATTATTGCTACTATATGCTTTTTTGGTATCTTGGCGAATTTTTAGCAGATATTGAAAAACCGGATATAGCAAAAATAATAGACGAATATCTCGATGAAACTTGTTGGATTTGGGATAGAGTGCGATTTGCTGATAAAGTGTAAATCTATTTCACAAAATAAACAATTTTGACAACGCCGTTGGCATGTCAAAGCAATAGCAAAATTTATATTTAGTGTAGGAGGCTAGCATGGCAACATTGCATTTAATGATAGGACTGCCGTGTAGTGGAAAAACCACTTATGCTCGCAAACTTGCGAACGATATAAATGCTCTTTTGCTTACGCCTGATGTTTGGCATATAAAACTTTTTGGTAATGATATAAGGCATGAAAATCATGATATTAATCATGATAACGTTGAAATGCTTATGTGGGATGTGGCAGAGCAAATATTAAAACTTGGCTGTGATGTAATTCTTGATTTTGGGTGCTGGGTGCGTGTTCAACGAGATGATTTTAGAAATCGAGCGAAAAAATTAGGAGCAAACTTTAAGCTGCACTACATGGATGTTCCTTACGAGGAATTGTATCGTCGTTTGGAACAGCGAAATCGAAATCTACCCCAAGGCATATTTGAAATCCCCAAAGAGGAAATGGATAAATATATTTCTTTTTTTCAACCGCCAACTTCTGATGAATTGCAGTAAGCAAATGCCGCAAAATAAGCATTTTCTACGCAATTTATGCGCCATCGGAGGTACACGCTATGACACGCAAACAACGCCTGCACGCTACGCTTGCTCGCCAAGCCGTTGACTGTCCTGCGGTCAACTTCTACGAACTCAACGGGCTTGACGAAAACCCTAACGACACCAACCCGTACAACATCTATAATCACCCGTCTTGGTTGCCGTTGATTGAGTTGACGCGCGATTTTACCGACCGTATTGTTATGCGCGGACTGCCTGTGCGGTACGCCTGCGACCCGCTTGCCGAATTGACGCACACCGAAACATTTACCGCCCCCGACGGCACGCACAATGTTATTACCGAAATCCGCGCAGGAAACCGCACATTGCGCCAGCACACCAAACGCGAGCGCGATATAAACACTGTGTGGGTGACTGAGCATTTGTTGAAAGACGAACAAGACCTTGCGGCGTGGATAACGCTGCCGCCGCGCGAGGGCGCGTTTCATGTTGACACAAACGGCGTACTTTCCGCCGAGGAAACGTTAGGCGACAGCGGCATTGTTATGCTTGACGTAAGCAGTGCACTTTGTACAGTGGCGAGTTTGTTTTCGATGGAAGACTTTACTGTTATCGCAATGACAGAACCAGCTTTGTTTGAAGCGGCAATCGAAAAAGTGCACGTTTCGCGTTTGCGTGACGTTGAGGCAGCATCGCGTGAGCTGCCCGGGCGATTATGGCGCATTCACGGTCCCGAATACGCCGCACCGCCGTACTTGCCGCCGCAGTTGTACAAGGAGTATGTCGCCAAATACGACAGGCAACTGGTTGCCGCGATACAGGCGCACGGCGGTTATGCGCGTTTGCACCAACACGGAATGCTGCGTGATACGTTGGATATGATTGTTGATATGGGCGTAGACGCCATTGACCCCATCGAGCCGCCGCCGCAAGGTGACGTAACGCTTAAATATGTGCGCGAGCGGTACGGCGATGAGCTGATTTTGTTCGGCAATCTCGAAGCCAGCGACATAGAAACGCTGCCGCCGGCGCAGTTTGAGCGTAACATACTGACAGCACTCGAAGAGGGCGGCAAAAACTTTGTGCTAATGCCGTCGGCGTGTCCATATGGACGGGTATTGTCGGAGCGAGCGCTAGAGAATTATAGGCTGATGGTCAAAATTGTTAAATTTTTGTAAACAATCGCCAAAAACACTTGACGGATATATATATAATGGAATGCAAGGATTCTATCCTACATTAAATGAGGAGGTTCTTGCATATGAGAAAAAGGATTAAGCGCGTGGCGGCCGGTCTGGTGATGGTGTTTCTCTTTTTTAGTCTAGTGGCGTTTATCTCGCCACAACAGGCTGAAGCCACAAATCCTTATGGGCATAGGCCACCTTATTTTTTCCGCGGCCGTCTTATGCCGGCCAGTGTGAACAGCCCCTTTAACTGGCGTTTTCATATCCATAATCTGCCCCAAGGCGGAATGCTTTTCTGACGATGTCGGCATACTTTTGTGTCCACACTGGAACATCAAAACAGCATATGTTCCAACTCAGAATGACATACTCGGCATTGTTGCCCATAGCCGACAATCTCCCTTATAAAAACTAAAACCATATCAGTTTTCAATTTCAAATCAAGGAGGATATATCATGAAAAAGACTATTTTTATCTGCATTCTCTCATGCCTCTTTTTGTTGGCAGCTTGTGGAACCCCTCGTGAGCCGACTACGGAGCAAACGCCAGAATATCAGGCGAATATCCCTCTTAGCGACGATGTTATCAGCCCAGACGGCACTATCAACTTTGAGCATGTAATCCTCCCAGAGCCAAGCACTTATCCCGCCGTTATGCTTATATCCGTTGCTTGGCTGGGGGATACGTGGGAACAATATTTTGATGCATCCGAAGTCGTTATTATTGCACACGTAAATAATGTTGATCGCTATGGGTACTATGAGATGGAAGGCTATGAGGACGGCCATTATATCAGCCTGCCAGAATCATTTCCGCGATTAACCGTTATTGATGTCTTCAAAGGTGATTTGCTGCCCGGCGACAATATTTTACTTCGTCAAATAGGGTACACTACTGAAGATAGCCACGACTTTGGAAGCGTGCAGGGCGTCCCGCTGTTGAGGGAAGATATGGTTGTGCTGTTATTCTTAAACGAATTTTCTATTGACACACCGGAACGTCTAGCGCATATATCGCTTGAAAATATGCCCGTATTCAGCGTTGTGGGCGCGTATCAAGGCGCATTCTTTTTCGATTCAAGCGGGTATATGCATCAAAGCAGTTTGTTTGGCCCTGAACCCTCAACGTCCAAAGACATAGAAGAGCTTCATTATGCTGATATTGTGGCATTGCTGCAAGAAGTAAGCCTGGTCAACGCACAAAATAACGACGATGAGCAGTAAACTTGCTCACAAAGAGCCGGTCAAATGACCGGCTCTTTGTGATTGTCAATATTTACAGAAAGTTCATTTTTAAGAGGCCAAATTTGCTTGACATCCCTGCTGCCATTTGCTATAATGACAACGTTGTAACTTTTTTGTAGCCGCTTTGTTACCTTCATATTTAGCGACGCATAACATGAAAGTACACAAACCAACAGGGGGATGAACTCTATTATGCGACAGATTGCCATCCCACGCGGCGACGCGTTGGGCGACGCAGCACGAATACATAAAAAGACTCAAAGCGTGCGCCGATTGGAAAAATCGCGCCGCAATATCGAACGCATGGCCATAAAAGGTCAAGTTGCGTCCGGTGCTATACTACACAATGTGCGCCCAAAGCTGTCATTGTTTGGACGCTTGCGGGCTTTTGTGCTATCAGCCAAGCATAGAGGCTATATTTTCGGCGTGTCGTTCCGAGAAAATGCGTATCGCGCACTCTGTGCGACAGGTCGGACGCTACAAAGTCCTTTTGTCGGCACATGGCGGCGCATTCGGGCACGTGATCACAAAGTTTATCGCCATGCACGGCTGAATGCCATTATCGTAACATTGCTTGTGGCCGGTGTCATTACTGCCATCGGGTTCTTTGATTTCGGCATTGCCGTTGACTTTAACGGTGAGCAGATCGGATTTGTTGCCAACCAGCAGGTGTTTGACAATGCGGTGTCTAATGTCAACCAGCAGGTTTCACGTATGCTGGGCGAGCCATTCCGTATGGAGTTGGACGTCGCTTACCACTACTCACTTGTTGACTCTCGGCAGATGTTAGAACAGCGCGACATTGAGCGCATTTTGTTCTCCTCGGTTGAGGGTCTTGACACCGGCTATATTTTGACCATTGACGGCACACAAGTCGGTGTTTCCGATTCACGCGAAAAACTTGATACACTGATTGAAGAGTACAAAGAGAGCCATGTTGAGTACGGTGTGGCAGTGGAGATCGCGTCAGATATTGAAATTTCACGAAACTGGGTCAGCGTTGACACATTTATGGGCAAAGATGAGCTCTATGAAGTGTTGCACCGTCCGTTGCGCGGCACTGTTGAATCAACAGTCAACGAAGGTGACACCATTGCGTCGTTCGCAGCCGCCTACGGTATGACGCCGGATATTTTGAAAAGCCTTAACCCCGAAACGCTCAATGGCGAAGATGTTGTTCCCGCAGGTACACGCTTAATCGTTAACCCGGCATTGCCATTGGTGTCCATGGCGACAACCACGACCGTTGAAGTTGAAGAAAGCATCCCGTTTGAGCGTGAAACAGTCAACAATGCCAATATGTTCCAAGGCGAGCGGCGTGTTTCACAGCAGGGTTCTTATGGCACACGAATGGCTACTTTTGACGTACGCGTTGTCGATGGTTTTGAGCAATCGCGCACATTAGTTAGCGAAACCATTACGCGTGAGCCTGTCACTGAGATTACACAAGTCGGCACGCGAGCGCGCCCCGCCACTGTGGCGCGCGGCAACTTTGTCCGCCCGCTACGCGGCAATTTCCGCGTGACTTCACACTTTGGTTGGCGGCGTTCCGGCTTCCACCACGGCGTTGACTGGGGCGCGCCGTTTGGCACACCCATTCATGCGGCTGACGGCGGACGTGTTGCCTTTGCAGGACGACGCGGCAATCTGGGTCTGGTTGTTGAAATCGACCACGGCAGCGGTGTACGTACTGTTTATGCACATGCCAGCTCTATCCAAGTCAGCGTCGGACAGCAAGTTTTCCAAGGCCAGCAAATCGCGCGCGTTGGCTCAACAGGCCGTTCAACAGGCAACCACTTACACTTTGAAATTCGTTTCAACGGTAACCCGGTGAACCCACTGCATCATTTGCGTGGTTGATCATTGACAGAAAAAAGCCATCCAATAGGATGGCTTTTTTTGTGGGGTGCTAATTTATTGCAATACGCCCCTACTTACTCTGTCAAAAAAGCAATCCATCACATCACGGGCGATAGGGGCGACATTGCCGCCTGAGTCGCCGCGTTCGACAACCACAGCGATGGCAATTTTCGGCGCATCAAAAGGCGCAAATGCTACAAAAATACCGTTGGTTTGGTCGTTGACCTGCGCACTGCCAGTTTTGCCTGCTACGGCAACAGGATAGTCACCGAAAATATGATAGGCTGTGCCGCCGGGCTGGCATGTTTTGCGCATGCCCTGCAGGATAGCTTCTAAATTGTCAACAGATACATCTAATTCGGCGACCTCCTTTGGCGTATTGCGCAGTTGTTCTTGACTGAAATCGTAGTTGTAGACATGGCTGATGATATGCGGTTGCAAACGCTTTCCGCCATTGGCCAACATGGCTGTAAAGTTGGCCATTTGCAGCGGTGTTGCCAAGGTATCCGATTGCCCGATTGCCATTTGCAATGTGTCTCCGGGATGCCATTGTTGGTTGCGTGACTGCCTGTGCGCCCTGCCGGCCAGAATGCCGGCTCGCTCGCCAGGAAGCTCTATGCCGGTCGGCTGCCCAAACCCCATTAAGGTCGCCATTTCTTCCAACGGCGCAATGCCTGCACGGTGCGCCGCATCATAGAAATAATAATTACATGAAACTTGCAACGCCGACACAATATTGACCGCGCCGTGCGTGCGGCGGTGGCTGCGATAGATATGACAAACAGGCGCAAAGCCTTGCGCTTCGAAAGCCGTGAAACGCCCGCGGTCGTATATATAGGTTTCCGGTGAGACCACGCCGCTTTTGAGCAGTGCCAGTCCGCTGCTCATCTTAAAGGTTGAGCCGGGCGCGTACAATCCGGCAATGGCGCGATTGAAGAGCGGCGCGGCCGGGTCATTGGTCAGTTCGTAAAACTGCGCATTGTAGACGGCAAGATCAAAAGTGGGGTAGCTTGCCATGGCCAAAATGGCGCCGCTCTGTACATCCATGGCGACAACGGCGCCGGCGTAGGCCTCGCGCCCCAATGCGTCGAAGTCTTGTTCCCCTGTTGCACGCATCTCAGCAATGCGACGGGCCAACGAATACTCAGCTGTTTTCTGTAACTCTAAATCAAGCGTTAGAAAGGCGTTGTCGCCGGGGGCGGCAGCTTGTATATCTGTCACGCCGACAACACGTCCAAGGCCGTTGCGTTCGACTTGTCGTTGGCCATCATGACCGCGTAAGTACTCTTCCAATACACGTTCCATACCATCTTTGCCAATAATGGCATCCATGGCATAGCCAAGACCGCTCATTTGTTCAAACTCTTCACGGTATATCGGCCCAATTCTGCCAAGAATATGAGCAGCGGCTTCGGTGGCGTAGTGACGCACGGATTCGCGCCCAATTCGTACGCCAAACAAATCGGCCTCAACAATGGCAGTGAGCAAATTAACGTCAATGTCGTCAACAAGGCGATAGGGCGGCAGTCCGCCCAACGCAAAACGCAGCGACAGCTCGTAGCGCACGGCTGTAACTGCTCGAACTTCATCATCGGGCAGGCTGTCGCTGATGCGATAGGCGGCGCGCAGCCGCTCAAAAAGCTCTTGTTCAGATAAATCCTGTCGCCAGCCACGCCAATCAAGATAGCGCGTTAAACGATTGCGATGTGTGTCGCTCATAGGTTCGGCAAAGGTGACAGTTGGCGCGACTTTGGTCAATTGCAACAGCGCAGCGATGGAAATATTGGCCTGTTCATGGTGACGAGCCAATGCGCTTATATCAAACTCCAAATAATGACGCAGCGTGTTGATAACCAGTGGACGACCGTGACGGTCGAGGATTTTTCCGCGCACGGCGGAAATAGGCTCTATGTGGGCGATAATGCGCAGTTCATCGGTCTGCGCGATAATTTGCTCGACCACTTGCAGTTGATAGAGGCGTGCTGACGACAAGAGAGTTGCTAAAACAAGGACAAACGTGAGGAAAGTCAGGCGGATTTTGTATTTCAATTTAATCCTCCTGCTTCATGAGTTCATACGTAATGGACACAGAGAAATGCGTTCCCTATAAGGGTTCGGCAATTTTTCGAAATATCGGATACACTACTGGCACTCCAAGCAACGACAGTGCCGTTTCCAGCGGCAGACGTGTCCAAAGCAGGCTTATATTCGCGCGCCCGGCTGCAAGTAAGAATAGTACAGCGTAGAGCAATTGACCTAACAAACTGCTTCCGACCGCTATGATAAGCATCGTTACCCATGAGCGGCGCGGGAAGTTGTCTGCATATCGCCATGCAACCAGCGTAATGAGCGGGTACAACAAGGTAAATAATATGCCACTGTGCAGATAGACATCGCACCATGTGCCGAGCAATCCCGCATACAGCAGCGCGCCTCCGCCGCTTTCAAACGCCAGCACACTGCCCAGCAGCAGCGGCGGCAGCCAAAACATTGCGCCCAGTATACGTCCGTACGGCACAATTGTCAGCTGCAGCGCAAGCAAAACGTAGCTTCCTATTGTATAGAATATCCATTTTTTTGCGTTTTGTAATCGCTTATCTCTCATTGATAAAGTCAGTTATGACAAAGAGTGTTCGTAGTTGCCGATATTCGATATTCGGTGCGATTTTGGCAAGCTGTCCCAAACCGCTTTCATGCGCGCACACGCTTTCTATCATACCGATAATTAGGCCGTCCGGAAATGTATCATTGGCACCTGATGTGACTACCAAATCGCCAGCGTTGACACGGGCGTCGTCGGGCAGATATGCCAAGCGCAGTTTATTTTGCTGCATGTCGTCAAAGTGCCCGACGGCAACACCAATGGTACTTGTCTGCTCAATCATGGCACCGATACGCATGTGCGCATCGGTAATCGCTTGTACATTTGCCCATGTGTCACCAGCTTCAGCGACAATGCCGGCTAAGTGCCGATGCTCGTCTATTACACTCATGCCAGCGGCAACGCCGTACCTCTCACCGCGATCAATGGTAAAAAACTGCCCCGTATTGCCGCCGCTAAATCCGATGACATTGGCCATGACAAGCGTAAGTTCGCGTTGGCGCGTTGGCAGATTAAGCAGGGTTCGCAGACGATCATTTTCGGAAACGATGGCCTGGATTTGGCGTGAAGCAGCTTCCATGTCAGCGATTTTTCCGTGCAGGTCATACACTTCGGCTTGCGTGTCGTTTGCGGTCACTCGCCGTCTCACCGCGGCAATGCTGCGCTCGGCCGGCGTAAAGGCGGCGCGCCACGCACCTGATAGCGGAGCATTATTGCTAAGAATTGTTGCTGTTGTCATTGTCGCGATAAAAATGAACAGCAACAGCGTGGCTAAAAATGTTTTTTGACGTTTGAAGAAGATCGTTTACCTCCCACGTTGTAGAGCAAGAGCCGGGCTCCTTCCCTGCGGTGTTTCCGCGAGAATCATTTCCAATTTTATCAGCGGTAACCCAATTACCGTATTTATATCGCCGTCAATGCCTTCAATGAAGACACCACCATGGCCTTGTGCGCCGTATGCGCCGGCTTTGTCAAATGACTCGCCTGTTTGCATATACCAGTCGAGCAGGGGCAAAATATGCTTAAACGTCACGTGTGCCTGTTCATGCCAAAGGTGTTCGACGCCGTTGGCGTCGCGGCAGTATACGCCGGTGTAAACGATATGCGTGTTTCCCGACAAGGCCGTCAACATGGCGCGGGCATTGGCTTCGTCATTTGGTTTTTCGAAAATTTCGCCTTGAAAAGCCACGGTGGTATCAGCGGCTACGATAGGGATGCCTGCGTCATAGCGCGTTGCCACGGCTTGTCCTTTGCGATACGCTAGATTTTCTACCATTTGCGTCGGAGAAACTGAGCCTGCGACCCCTTCGTCAATGTTTGACACGTCAACAATGATATCGTAGCCATGCACCTTCGCCAACGGTTCCAATAACATCAATCGTCGCGGGGAACCAGACGCTAAAATCAAAATTTTGGCTTGCATAAATATTACCTATCCTTCATAGTATAGCCAATAGTTGAGTGAGATAAACAACAAGGCTTGACTTTCTTGAAAAAATCATATATACTCTCTAAGGTCTTAAACTGAGACCTACATTAAAAATCTTTGGAGGAATCTTATCAATGAAAAAGGCAATTACCTTGTTGCTCGCATTGCTGATGGTTGGCGCGTTCACATTCGCGCTGGTTGGCTGCGACAACGACAGCGGAAACAATGAAACAGGCGACGGAAACATGAGTGCCGACTTGGTTGGCACATGGGATTTGTATATTGAAGGCGTTGGCGTTGCCATGGAAGGCGCGCTTGTCATCAACGCAGACGGTACGCTCGAGTCAATGGAAATTCCAATGGAATGGACCTACGCCGATGGCGAGATGACAATCTCTTTTGCGGGTACCGAGACAGATACTTGGACTGTTTCGCTTGACGGTGATATCCTCACCATTGGCGCAGTGGGTGAAGTGCTCACTTATCGCCGCGCTTAAGCACTTATTTTATGAAAAAGGCCGGCACGATAATAACATCGCGCTGGTCTTTTTTGTTGATACTTTCACTAAATATGATATTCTGATTTTTGTGGCCCAAAATAGGCTCTATGATTCAACATAATTTTGGAGAAAAAAACTATGAAAAAGATACTTGCCGTATTGCTCGCGTTGCTGATGGTCGGCGCAATGACGTTTGCGTTGGTTGGTTGTGGCAACGATGATGACAACGATGACGACGGTGGCAGTCTGACTGACATTTTTGGTGTTCTGGAAGACGACGTGGCAGACATCTTTGGCAACTAAGTCAATTTTGAAATGAAAGGGACGCAAAGTTGCGTCCCTTTCATTTTTTACTTTGCCTACATGCCTCGCGGCGGCGTATTACCGGCAAAACTTCAGTGGCTCTTCTATACCCCGCCCATCTCCGCGCCGCGCAAGCGGACGACCTCGCGTTTGAGTTCGTTAATTTCCATTTTAGCTTTGGATGACTCTTCGATATAATCCTTCAATTGCGCACGCATATGTTCCGTCAGCTCGTTGGCTTTAAGCAGATCGTCCACAATGTTTAAGCAGGCCAAAGTTGCCGCTTGGCTAGATGAAACGCGCGTTGTTTCGATGATGCTGCGGATTTTTTGATCAGCGATAGACGCCACCTTATACATATACTCTTCACTTTCATCGACCAACAGGTGCAGCTCCTGTCCGGCGACATTAACCGTAATGCGATTCTTCATGTCGGGTCCTCCTATATCTTGTGGTATTTTGTTGCGTTAGCCTAGTATACCACTATTTTTACATTTCGGCAAGTAGGGACATTGACAAACCAAAAATTTTATGTTATCATACCTCTTGCATGTGCCGGCGTGGTGGAATGGCAGACACGCGCGACTCAAAATCGCGAGGGAAACCGTGTGGGTTCAAGTCCCACCGCCGGCACCAGCGTGACGCTGGACCCAATTGAGGGTTCAGCAAATTCCTGGCAAGGTGCAAAAAATCCCATAAGGACACTTGCATCATGATGATGTCGAGTTAGGCGATCATTAAAATCTCGCAGCGTGTGAATTTTGACGATAAGGTGCCGTATACGAGGCATAACAGCCAAACATTTCGAATTAGGAGTTAGGGATTGAAGCGTGAACCGTTCAATTCTTAGCTCTTAATTCCTAACTTCATAATTAAACGAAAGAAGGTGAACCGCTCATGGAACCCAAGAAGAATAAACGCTCAGGATTGCTGGAGTTTGGCTATAAGTACACCGAATTGGAAAAACCCAACCTATTCCGCTACATGTACCCTTACGACCAAATCCCGCGCTTGATTTTTAACCAGCGGATTGTGCCGATGAACTTACCTGATAAGATTTATATCACTGACACGACATTCCGTGACGGTCAGCAATCACGCGCGCCATATACTGTTGAGGAAATTGTGCATCTCTTCGGACTACTTCACAAGCTCGACAACGGGCAAGGCGTCATCGCACAATCGGAGTTTTTTCTCTACTCAAAAAAAGACCGTGAGGCAGTTGAAAAATGCCGGGAATTGGGCTATGAATTCCCTGAGGTGACGTCATGGATTCGTGCCAATATCAAAGACTTTCAACTTGTCAAAGACATGGAAATCAAAGAGACCGGCATTTTAGTATCCTGCTCAGACTACCATATCTTTAACAAAATGGGCTGGACGCGCGCCGAGGCTCTAAAAAATTATTTGACCATCGTTGAGGCAGCGCTCGAAGCCGGTATCCGCCCACGTTGCCATTTTGAGGATATTACACGCGCCGACTTCCACGGCTTTGTTTTGCCGTTCGCGGCCAAGCTGATGGAGTTGTCAAAAGAATCCGGTATTCCCATCAAGGTGCGCGCTTGCGATACATTAGGGTTGGGTACATACATCCCCGGCGTGGTATTGCCACGCAGCGTGCAGCAAATTATCTACGGCCTGCACAACTATTCGGGCGTGCCGAGCGAGATGATTGAATGGCACGGGCATAACGACTTCTACAACGCCGTGCCCAATGCCGTGACAGCTTGGCTATACGGCGCAAGCGCTATCAATACGTCACTGCTTGGTATTGGTGAGCGCACCGGCAATACGCCGTTGGAAGCCATGTGTATTGAATATTGCCAACTCAAGGGGCATCATGGCGGCTTAAATTTGCGTGTCATTACTGAAATTGCAGAGTATTACGAGTCGCACCTCGGATACGATATTCCACCGCGCACGCCATTTATCGGCAAAGCGTTCAACGCCACACGGGCCGGCATTCACGCCGACGGGCTGCTCAAAGACGAAGAGATTTATAACATCTTTAACACGGCCGAAATTCTCGACCGACCACCGATTGTTATTGTCGACAGTCACTCCGGCTTGGCAGGTTTGGCGATTTGGGTCAATACATACTTTAACCTCAAAGATGACAAGAAAGTTGACAAACGCGACCCGCGGCTGGCAAAAATCAAAGAATGGATTGACGCGCAGTACGCTGACGGGCGCAATACCACGATTGGCGACGTTGAACTGAAAAAACTGGTGGCCGAGCATATGCCGGGATTGATGTGATGCAAGGTTAATCGCCGCTTCAGCGCTCTCCCACGATATATCTGCTATGACGCACGACATTGCACAACAGGAGCTCACACTATGACCATCACACAAAATTGGATGTCTAAGAGCGTGTTTTTCTTTTGTGCGCTTGTTGCAGCACATATCTCATTACTTGCGTTTGCACAGGTGACTGTGCTGTTTGCGGCCATTTTTGTTTGCGTTGTGCTCGGTGGTATTTGGTTTTTGCGCCGTAATTTTATGCAAAAATTAACGCCGCGTAAATTTGCATTGCTTTTGGGCGGCGTAAGTTTTTTGTTTTATCTTATTTATGTTCTCAACTTGCAAACCCCACCGGTTTCTGATTTTGCTACGATGTACAATGCTGCCGAAGAGGCAGCGCACGGAGATTTTTCTACCCTGCACGATAATCTATATTTTTACAACTGGGCGTATCAGACCGGGTTTGTTGCGTGGCAGGCGTTTTTCATTCGTTTTTTTGGCGCGGGCGTGACGTTCTTTAAAGTTACCAACGTGCTCTTTATGGCGATCACCAACGTATTGATTTTTGCCATTGCACGGCGGTTTGCATCAGAAACAGCAGCACGGTGTGTTGGTATTTTGTACGCGCTTAATCCGGCGCACCTTTTCTTAGCCTCGGTGCTGACCAATCAGCATCTGACCAACATCTTAGTGCTACTTGCAATTTATCTCTATATTGCGAATAAGGACAAGCCCTTTGTGCCGCGAGTTTTGTTCGCTATGCTTACCGGCGCGTTGATTGCGTTTGGCAACGCTATTCGTCCTCTTGGCATTATTGCCGTTGTTGGTATTGTGTTTGTCGAAATGCTCCACTTTTTTGGCGCAATCATTAATCCGTCTGCGCGCGCAAGCAAACGCAAGTTAACAAGAAAGCAAAAGAAACAGCAAACAAAAGAGACTGCCATTGCCGCTGTTAAACAATTGATTTTCCCTGCTGCAATGTCTGTTGTTTACTTGCTGATGGTTATGTTGCTCTCTTTTACAGTCAGAGCATCGGGGCTGAATCCCCATGGGTTGAGCAATAACTTCCCTGAGTGGAAATTTATTGTCGGGCTCAACGCCGAACATAATGGCGTATGGAATCCCGATGATTCTGCTTTTATAGGCCCTCCGTCGCCCGAGCGCGACATTCTCGCACGCGAAATTATTTCCGAACGGTTAGACAATAGCCCGGGGCACTTCTTGTTACTTTTCAACACCAAAATACAAATTATGTGGGCGTTTCAAGATTCGCCCGGCCCAGCATTTCATCACTGGGAACCAAGTCCACACGCTGCGCACTCTTTTAGGTTTTTGCTACTAGGCGAAACGTCAGTGGTTGACGTTATGCAACGTGCTTCGTTTGGCTTTCTCTGTGGCATTTTTGTGTTATTCTTCCTGGCAAGCTGGCGATTGTTTCGGCAAAAAAAGGGCGAAGACGTTTTTGTGCCGCTGTTTCCGATTGCAATTTTCTTGCTATATTTCGGGGTGCATTTACTTATTGAAGTACAACCGCGTTACCGTGATTTTGGCATGATGTTTGTGTTTATCGCGGCGGCATATGGGGTGGAATGGTTAATGAAACGCCGTCAAAACCCCAGCGGCAAGAAAAGCTCTCTTATTTAAGAACACAAAACCCTTTTCGTATGGAGATTTTATGAAAACGATTTTTTTTCGCTATTTTTTTATGACGGCGACACTGCTGTTGACAAGTGTCATTGTCATCAGCACTGTTATGATGCTATTGATACACAATTATTTGCAAAATGAACAACAAGTACGGTTAGATCGACGCACTTTGAATTTACGAGATATCTTACAAGAGCATGACATAGCTCTTGATGACCCGGTCTTCCGCGCCAGTCTGCACTTTCTTGCCGATGCCACGCGTACGCATATTATGTTTGTTGATTTATCGCCTGAACGTTATGGTTATATTAAGTTCCGCACCTCTAACCATATTGCATATGATAACCTCTCTCCCGACGCACTGACGCCCATTTATGAGGGTATAGATAAGTTTGACGACACGCTGGATGGCTTTTTTGCTACGCGGTACTACACCCGCGTTATTCCCATCGTGTTTTGTGGCTCTGACCAACACGTCACAGCTATTTTGGTTTCGCTGCCTATCGATGGACACTACGAAATTTTATTAGATGTGCTGTATATATTGTTGTTTATCTCGTTGCTGGTTGTCTTTGCCGCAGCCGTTTCAGCTTACTTTATGTCGCGCCGCATCTTGGCGCCGCTCAATGATATGCGCGTTGCCGTACAAAACTTTTCGCTGGGCAACTATGCCGCGCGTGTGCCGTACCACGGCAAGCGTGACACCGAAATGGCAGAGCTCGCGACGGCCATCAACGCTATGGCGGTCGCGTTGGAAGTTGGCGAAGAGGCGCGCGCGGGATTCATTGCCAACGTCAGCCATGAGATACGCACACCGATTACTAATATCCTCGGCTACATCAACGGCATTCTCGACGGCACGTTGCCACAAGATCGTTCGCCACACTACTTAGGCATTATCCGCGATGAAATCATGCGCTTATCGCGGCTAGTCAAGCGTATGCTTGACATCGCGCGTGTGCAGTCGGGTGCGTTTGTCGCACAGCCACATCCTATGGATTTGTGCGAGCTTGCTGCACAGATGCTATTGTTGTTTGAAACGCAGATTACTGACAAACAATTAGACGTGCAAGTCGATATGCCTGACGCGGCGTTTTGCCTCGCCGATGAAGAAGCCATCGCACAGATTTGTTTTAACTTAATTGAAAATGCCATCAAGTTTTCCGAACCAGGTTCACCATTAAAACTAAAAATCTCACAGCAAAATGACAAAGCTTGGTTTTCGATTACCAACTTCGGTGATGAAATTAAGCCGGCCGATATGCCGTTGCTGTTCGACCGCTTTTACAAGGTTGACATTTCACGCTCACGCGACCCGTCGGGGTTGGGACTTGGTTTGTTCTTAGTCAAAACCATCATCAATGCCCACGGTGAACAGATCTATGTTGAGAGTCATGATGGAGAGACGACGTTTAAGTTTTCGCTGCCGGACTTATAGTGTAAAACAAAAAAACAAGCCGATTGGCTTGTTTTTTTCGTGAAATTATAGTACAAAGCGCGCCCCTACCAAGCCCATTCGCCTTGCTTGAATACTTGAACTTCTTTGCCGTCTTGAGTGATGCCAATAATATCCATATCCCCCGACCCAATCATAAAATCCTCATGCTCAAACGATTGGTTAAGTCCCATAGCGATCCGCTCTTGCTCGCTTTTGCCGACAGCTCCTGTGATACAGTCGGGATAACCATCACCTAACGCCAAATGGCAAGACGCATTCTCGTCATAAAGAGCATCATACCACAAAATGCCTGACTGAGAAATGGGCGAGGAATGGGGTACAAGAGCCACTTCGCCCAAATAGTTTGACCCCTCGTCGGCAGTCAACAGTTTCTCTAGCAAGTGTTGGTTCTTCTCAGCGGCATATTCCACTACTTTACCATCCTCAAACCGTAGCCAAAAACCGTCAATGACATCCCCATAATAGACCAGCGGCTTGGTGGCATAAACCACACCATTAACGCCATTCCGTTGCGGTGCAGTAAACACCTCTTCTGTTGGCATATTTGCAACAAAGTTGATGCCGGTTTTGGCCTCCTCACCACAAGCCAGCCAACAATGATTTTTCGGCAATTTCACTTCTAAGTCAGTGCCTAGCCCACTGGTAAATCGCAGGCTCTGAAAATTCCATTTGTTCAGCGCATCAGCCTTACCCTGCAAATACGCTACGTGCACCTGCCAATTCTCCACTGGATCGTTGTCGTCAATGCGACAAGCGGCATAAATAGCTTCCCACATCAATTCCATGGCTTGCTCATCGCCGGCAGCGTCAGGAAACACTTTTCTGGCCCAAGCAGGCGACGGCACACTACAGCTAACCCACTGTACTTCATTGGCCATAATCTGATCGTCGCGTGGTTTGCTCATTTTATTGTACGCCTTTTCGTCCCGCTCAATTCTATCGGGACAAACCCCTTTTAGGTTCTCGGGGTCGTCAGAGGAAATCCACAGCACATGATACTTCTCATCCACCAAATGCTGCATTCTGGCTCTCTCCCACTCCGCCACTTTCCCAAAATTTTCGTCTGGCGCAAGAAGATAGCCAATTCGCTCACTGGCCTCGTCACTCCAACGTATCACAACATCAGCTGCCCCACGGCGATACGCCTCTTCCATTGCCATCCGAGCCATATATGCCGCATTAATTTCGCAGTATATCGCCAACTTCTGCCCGGGCTGGATATTAACTCCGATTCCAAGAACAGCTTCCACATACTTCTTCAACATTTTTTCACACACGGCATAAGCCTCCAAAATATTAATTTTTTACACTGCCGTAAACTATACAGCTCGTCGTCAGAGGCAATCGTCGCCCGTTATGTGCATTCCTTATTTCACTTCGACAAACTGCGAGGCCGAGGCTCTTATCTTTTTTGGCAATGGCACATATAGGCCGTCAATACGCCGTGCAATGTCGAGCATGGCTTGGCCTGCGTTGGTGCGCCCTTGCAAAATTAGCGGTGAGGCGTGGTTGGCGCAAGCGATGACTGTCTCATCTTCGGGCACGAGCCCCAACAGTGGCAGACCCACCATATCCATGACTTCGTCAATGTTCGCAGCTTCACCGGCAACAATCTGATGCGGGCGCACGCGGTTGACCACTAAACGGCATTGCTTTTGCCCCTCTGCCTCCGCCAACAACAACTGATGTACGCGCGCCGCATCACGCAAACTGATGAGCTCAGTATTTGCCACAACGATAACCATGTCGGCCACCGATACTGCCAGTTGAAACGCCGTGTCCACACCTGCCGCACTGTCGACCAAAATATAGTCGAAGTGCGGGCGCAACGGCTTCATCATGGCTTGAAAGACATTGAGATCTATTTCTTGCGGCATGATCGTGTTAGGCGCAGCCAGCAGTGATAGCCGTTTAAGCACCGGATGCGCAGTCACTGCGTCGTTGAGCGTACAGCGGCGCTCAATGACATCATTAAAATCGAAAGCCATTGATTCATGCATACCGAGCAACACATCCAAGCTGCGCAGCCCGATGTCGGCATCAACTGCCAACACGCGTTTGCCCAGTGCCGCCAAATAGCTCGCGATACCTGCTGCCAACGTGCTTTTACCTGTGCCACCTTTGCCTGAAGCCAATGTAATGACTTTGCCCATAATTCTCCCCCACGAGACGGGCCTCACAGAGGCCCCCCTCTTTTATTTATTGGCGGGCGGCCCTTACAGGGCACGCACCTAGATTACATGAAGTTGCTGTATGTTGCCGCTTCATTCGTCGGCTGCGGTGAATCCGGCAACATTTTTATGCTACCAACCAAAATATCCCATATAAAACCGGCTGATGCACCAAATATATAAGTAAGCCGTGCCGCCCGATAATTGGCAAAATCGGCATATTGAAAGTGTAAAACCATTTTGGCAATTTATTTTCAACGGCCAACTTTCCCAGCCAGGTACCAAGCAAGAAAAGAAACAACCAGGGCAATAGCGGGAAATAATCAGCCCCGCGATTACCATAAAGCCCAAATGGCAGAAATAAGTTTGTCTCCTCTTCAATGGCACGCGGGAAAAAGAAGCTACTCACAGCAA
Organism: Oscillospiraceae bacterium; assembly: GCA_009780275.1. Taxonomy (NCBI): domain Bacteria; kingdom Bacillati; phylum Bacillota; class Clostridia; order Eubacteriales; family Oscillospiraceae; species Oscillospiraceae bacterium. The sequence continues at coordinate 43,652 of WRAI01000005.1, forward strand.
ATAATGCGATATATATTGCCGGCTGTAATCGTTTTGGCAATTTGTCGAGCGTGCTTTGCAACAATCCGTACAACGTCATTGCTACGCCGAGAAAGTGCAATATACCAAAATAAATTGGCATTCCAATCCAGAATGTTGCGATGCTGACAGCGTAAGCGCAAAGTAAAACAATAACGCCGCGCCGCAAGTTGGAGCGTGAAAATCGGCTGCTCATGCCGGACAACAGAATGAATACACCAGCGAAGATAGGCTGCAAAATGCGCAGCGTTGGATTAAAAACTAATGTCGGTTCGGCAAACCCCCAGTCGACAAGATTGATGCCAAAGTGAAAGGCAACCATGAGGATAATGGCAAACCCACGCAAGGCGTCGATGAGATGAATGCGTTGTTTTATCATGCCGTCTCCTTTTAGTTTTCACGGGACGCCCGGGGAGTCCCCGATGAATGATTTTTGTACTCCGCCACGGCCAGTTCATCACATCGATTGTTATAGGGGTTGTCACTATGCCCGCGTACCCAAATGAAAGTCACCTCATGTGTTTCGCAGAGGTCGAGTAGTTGTACCCAAAGGTCAGAATTCAAAGCCGGTTTTTTGTCAGACTTGATCCAATTATTGCTGCGCCATTTCTTTGCCCAACCTTTGTTAATGCCGTCGGCAACGTAGCGCGAGTCCGTGGTAACAATGACGTTACAGGAGCGCTTTAGCGTTTGCAAGCCTTGAATAACGCCTGTCAACTCCATGCGATTATTGGTAGTGTCGGGGTCATAACCGGAAAGTTCTTTTTCGTGCTCGCCGTATTTCAAGATGGCCGCCCAGCCACCGGGACCGGGGTTTCCGGAGCAAGCACCGTCGGTGTAAAGAGAGACGTTATCCATGGGTTATTCCGTTTGCGGCATGTCGAGCTCACCGTGCCCTACACTGCCTTCGCTGTCACCTTCAATATTATCGCTCTCTTCCTCTCGCTTGACGCGGGCGGTAGCGATGAGTTTAGCGCCCTTACCCATGCGCATGACGGTGACGCCTGACGCACTGCGACTATAAACATTGATGGAATCGACAGCGATGCGGATGATTGTGCCATCGTCGCTAATGAGCAGAATATCATCATCGGGACTGACGACTTTGATATCAGCCACCAAGCCGGTTTTGTCATTGAGGCCGTGGTTTTTGACTCCCATGCCGCCACGTTTCTGCATACGGTACGCCGACAGCTCAGTACGTTTTCCGTAACCGTTTTCAGTGACAGTCAACAACGTACCGTCCGGGTGTGCCCGCGCCGCGCCAACAACTTCATCACCCTCGGCCAGCCGCATACCGCGCACGCCGCCGGCCTCGCGCCCCATGGTGCGAATATCGGTTTCAGGGAAACAGATAGCTTTACCCTGCCGCGTGGCAATAATGATATCAGTGTACCCATCGGTTTTGCGGACGGTGTTTAACTCGTCGCCCTCGGCCAGCGTGATGGCACGGACGCCCGACTTTCGGTTGGTGCGCAACACATCAAGCAACACGCGCTTGACAACGCCGCGCCGTGTGACCAACACAAGGTATTCTTCAGCCATATCGTCACTGGTTGGAATAATAGCTGTTACACGTTCATCGGATTCCAGTGGCAGTAGGTTGACAATGTTCATGCCCTTGGCATTGCGCCCCGACTCAGGGATATGATAGCCTTTTTTAGTGTATAGCCGCCCATAGTTGGTAAAGAAGAGCAACGTATCGTGTGTATTGCCAACAAGTACATCCTTTATATAGTCTTCCTCACGGATGGCTTGCGCCGTTACACCGCGACCGCCCCGCCGCTGTGCGCGATAAACAGCTTCAGGCTGACGCTTGATGTAGTTTTGGCTGGTTAGCGTAAAGACGCAGTCGGTGCGCTCAATTAAATCTTCCATGTCAATCTCGTCATCAACAATTTCAATATCAGTACGGCGTTCGTCACCGTATTTTCGTTTGATTTCGAGCAATTCTTCGCGCACCATTGCCATAATTTGTGATTCTGAACCGAGCAGACCGCGCAGTTCTTCAATTTTCTTCATAATTTCGGCGTATTCGGCCTCGATTTTGTCGAGTTCCAGCCCAGTCAAACGCCCCAGGCGTAAATCGACGATGGCTTGCGCTTGAATATCAGATAAGTCAAAACGACTAATCAGCGCTGTCTTGGCTTCGGGAATGTTGGTACTGGCGCGAATGATTTTGACAACTTCGTCGACATTGCGTGCCGCTATACAGAGTCCTTCTAAAATGTGGGCGCGTTCGAGTGCTTTTTTCAACTCGTATTCGGCGCGGCGAATGGTAACTTCGCGTTGGTGTGCAATATAGTGGTCAAGCATTTCGCGCAATGTCATGACTTTGGGCTGTCCGTTAACGAGCGCAAGCAAGATGATACCAAAAGTTACTTGCATCTGCGTATGGGTGTAGAGCTGGTTGAGTACAATTTGCGCGTTGGCGTCACGTTTGAGTTCAATGACAATTTTCATGCCGTTGCGGTCAGACTCATCACGCAACGCAGAAATAGCTTCAACGGTTTTATCTTTGACCAGTTCAGCAATTGATTCGACCAGCCGCGCTTTGTTGACTTGATAAGGCAGTTCCTTGACGACGATGCGCGTTTTGGTTTTGCCCTCCTCAATTTCGGCCTTGGCCCGAACTTTCATGCGACCGCGGCCTGTGGCATATGCTGCCCGCATCCCCGATACGCCAAAAATTGTACCGTAAGTCGGAAAATCAGGCCCTTTGATGTGCTGCAAAAGATCTTCGAGGGTAACCTCTGAGTCATCAATAACAGCGACAGTCGCATCGATAACTTCACTTAAATTGTGCGGTGGAATATTGGTCGCCATGCCAACGGCGATGCCTGAGCTACCGTTAACTAATAAATTGGGAAACCGTGAAGGCAATACTGACGGCTCTTTACGAAAATTGTCATAGTTGGGCACGAAATCGACGGTATCTTTCTCAATATCAGCCATCATTTCCATCGCGATTTTTGACATGCGCGACTCGGTATAACGCATGGCGGCCGGCGGATCACCGTCAACTGAACCGAAGTTACCGTGACCATCTACCAGCATGTAGCGCAACGAGAAAGGCTGCGCCATACGCACCAGTGAATCATAAATAGCTTGGTCACCGTGCGGGTGATAGCGACCCATAACATCGCCGACAGCTGTTGCAGCTTTACGGAATGGTTTATCAGAAGTAAGATTTTCTTCATACATCGTATAGAGAATGCGGCGATGTACCGGCTTCAAACCGTCACGCACATCAGGCAATGCACGACTGACGATGACGCTCATGGCATAATCAATGTATGATTTTTTCATCTCGCGTTCCAGCTCAATGGGAACTATGGTTTGGTTAGAAAAATCGGCAATGTTATTGTTGTCGGGCATGGTATTTACTCCCCACGGGGCACGCCTCGGGGACTTCTAACATTTCGCCATGGGCGAAAGTCGATGGTCCGCGGGACCCCTTTTTTATTTTATCGGCAGACGGCACGGCAAAGCTGCACCTATGGAATTGACTTGTCGCTACGCTCAGCGATTATATCGCACTTCCGGCGAACAATTTTTATTTAGACATCCAAATTCTGTACATACTTCGCATTTGCTTCGATAAATGCACGGCGGGGTTCGACTTTATCGCCCATGAGCACTGTGAAAATTTGATCAGCGCTCACCGCATCTTCTAGTTCAACCCGCATTAACGTCCGTGTTTCCGGATTCATCGTTGTTTCCCACAGCTCGTCGGCATCCATTTCACCCAGGCCTTTGTTACGGCCAACCTCAATTTTAGCATTTTCATCAGCGCCACGCATTTCGGCCATGACACGATCACGGTCTTGTTCATCGACTGCCCAACGCACTTGCTTACCACGTGTTACTTTGAAAAGCGGCGGTTGTGCAATATAAACATGCCCGCCTTCAATCAACGGCCGCATATAGCGGAACATAAAGGTCAACAGCAATGTGCGAATATGCGCACCGTCAACATCGGCGTCAGCCATCAGGATAATTTTACCATAGCGTAACTGTGTCGCGTCAAAGTCAGGGCCAATGCCAGCACCCAAAGCTGTAATAATTGGTATTAACTTCTCATTGCCATACACTTTATCCAGCCGCGATTTCTCCACGTTGAGCATTTTACCCCATAGCGGCAAAATGGCTTGATACTTACTATCACGCCCACCTTTGGCGCTGCCGCCCGCACTGTCACCTTCAACAATAAATAATTCAGTCAAAGCCGGATCTTTTTCGTGACAATCAGACAATTTTCCCGGCAATGATGCCGAGTCAAGCGCACTCTTGCGTCGCGTTAAGTCCCGGGCTTTACGAGCAGCCTCACGCGCTCGTGCTGCATCAATAGATTTGCCGACAATGGCTTTGGCAACGGCAGGGTTTTCCTCAAAATAGTCGGTTAGTTTTTCGGTAACCATACCGTCGACAATGCCTCGCACTTCGCTATTGCCCAGCTTTGTCTTGGTTTGTCCCTCAAATTGCGCATCTGTGAGCTTGACGCTAATGACACAGGACAGGCCTTCACGCACGTCTTCGCCGCCCAATTTTTCATCTTCTTTAAGGATTTTATATTTCTGTCCATAATCGTTGATGGCGCGTGTCAATGCCGTTTTGAAACCGGTTTCGTGCATACCGCCCTCGCCGGTATGAATATTATTGGCAAAGGATAAAATACTTTCAGTATAGCCATCGTTATATTGCAGTGCCACCTCAGCCATGACTGTGTTTTTTTCGGCATTCATGTAGACAATTTGTTCGTGCAACGGCACGCGGTTTTGGTTGATAAATTCGACAAAGGAGCGAATTCCACCTTCATAACAAAGATTTTCTACACGTTCGCGTCCCACTCGCTCATCTGCCAAAGCAATACTCAGCCCTGCACATAGAAAAGCCTGTTCACGCAGACGCTTAAGCAATGTTTCATATTCATAAACCGTGTCTTCAAAGATTTCTGCATCGGCTTTGAAACGTACTATCGTGCCGGTTTTATCGGTCTTTCCAACGATGGTGATTTCTTGCACCACATCGCCACGCGAAAATTTCATTTCATGGATACTTCCATCTTGATAGATAATAACTTCCAGCCATTCTGATAGCGCGTTGACCACCGATGCGCCGACGCCATGCAGGCCACCGGACACTTTATAGCCGCCGCCGCCAAATTTTCCGCCGGCGTGCAGTACGGTAAAGACAACCTCTGCCGCACTCTTGCCCGTCGCATGCATGCCCGTTGGAATGCCATGCCCATTATCCGACACCTCAATAACATCACCGTCTAAAATTTTGACATCAATATGACTGCATCGCCCAGCCAACACTTCATCAACAGCATTGTCAACAATTTCGTAGACCAAGTGATGCAAACCGCGCAGTGATGTTGTGCCGATATACATACCCGGACGCTTGCGAACGGCCTCTAACCCTTCGAGCACCTGTATCTCATCGGCACTGTATTGCTGATTTTCTAATTCATTCATATATTTACTCTCTTTCGTAAGGTATCACTCGCAATTTGGGTAATATATACGCGTTTGTCGCTGTTTTCACAATACAGCACAAAGGCTTTTGGAATATCATCACAAATATCGCAGACCTGATTGTTGATTTGTACATCATGTAAAAAATCACGTGTATCTTTAGCAGTCGTTGAGGTTTCCAAATCGAATACGCCAATAACGTATTTTCCAAGTACAGTAGCGTTGTCGCCTAAATGTAAATACATACACCTTCTCCTGTGGACGAGTAAAACTCATCCCTTATTGATAAAATTCTCCATTCCTCACTCGTATCACGTTTCCATTGAGTAATCTTGTTCTCCGATTATCGCAACAAGTAATCAAAATCTGCCCGTCTGTCACCTCATTCAGCACTACGCGTCGGCGATGTTCATCTAATTCACTCAGCACATCGTCCAGTAACAACAATGGCGATTCATTTAACTCTTTCTTAAAATAAGCGCGTTCCGCCATTTTGATGGCAATAACTGCCGTACGTGCTTGCCCTTGTGAAGCAAAAATTCTCAGCTCATTTTGATTGATATTCAATTGAAAATTGTCACGCTGTGAACCTGTCAAACAAAATCCAGCAGCTATTTCTTGATGCAATCGTTTGGCGAAATGATCCAATAAAACAGTTTCAAGTTGTGAGGCATTAAAAATATCTTTTTCTTCTACACAACTTACGGTTCTATACGCCAATGTCAATACTTCTTTACCGTTACTCAACTTCTCATGATAATTTTGCGCCAGTTGTGATAAGATTTTAACAAACCTCGCTCGTTCTGGGATAAGTACGGCGGCATACTTAGCCAGTTGCGTATTATAAGCTGCCAGTAAGTCAATATCGGGTGCTTGTTTGCGCAATACTTTCTGCTTTTGTTTAAGCACCTTATTATAACGGCTTAATGCCGATAAGTATGCAGGCCGTATTTGACATAATACCGAATCCATCAATCGCCGTCGCAATGCTGGTCCTTCTTGCACCAATCCCAAATCACTTGGGGCAAATAGTACTGATGGTAAAATCCCTACCAATTCGCGCAATGTTTGCAGTGTTACACCATTGAGAGTAATTTTGCGCTGTCTGCGACGTAATAGTGAGGCTTCCAATTTTTGCTGACGACCTTGTGATATAAATTGCGCCGATAGCCACGCGTGCGGTTTACCAAACTGTATCAACTCTTCATCATGCACCGTACGGAATGAGCGCGCTGCCGACCAATAGGCAACACCTTCGAGCAAACTCGTTTTACCCTGTGCGTTAGCACCGACAATCACATTGATACCCTCTTGAAATTCTACGACTTGCCTATCAATATTCCGGAAATCCTCCAATGCCAATGACCGAATAACCATTTAATCGTTGCTTAACCGAGTTGGCAACACCATATTTAAATATACCTCACCTTCCAGCGGCAAGACAACACATGGATTTAAGCTTCCATTAAAACATAATTTTACCTCATCATCATCGACTGTCCGTAACGCGTCAAGTAAGTAGCGGTTATTAAAACCAATTTCCAAGCCCTCACCGTCACCTTGACTGTCACATACGTCACTGCTGAAACCAAGTGCTGTTTTACATTGCATAGCAACGGTATTTTCATTGATTGTCAAACGAACGGCACTACGAATTTTTTCTTGAATGACCAGTGACACGCGCTCAACTGCTGTTTGTAACATCCGCGCATTAACAGTGACAGTATATTTGTAGTCTTCAGGAATGGCACGTTGATAATTGTGAAATTCACCTTCTAACAATCGTGAAAATAACGTCGCGTGTCCCATCATAAACTGAATATGCCGCCGGCCCAACTCAATGGTTAATATACTCTCCTCGTCTTCAAGCAAAATGCGTTCTAACTCACGCAGCGCTGCGCCGGGCACGATGAATTTAAAGTCTTCGCCTCCGTGTTCAATTTCCGTTTTACGAATAGCCATACGGAATCCGTCCAACGCTACAACATTCAGCTGATTGCCAATAATGTCGAACAATGCACCTGTGTTGAGAATTCGACTTTCATTGTCACTCAGCGCATATGTGATATGTGACAAAATATGTCGCAATGTAGCTTGTGAGAAAGTAAAAGTTTTTTCATTTTCAGTTTCCGGTAAATTGGCGTAATCACTTGCCGGTAAGCCGGGTAATTGAAAAGCAATGGTGCCGCATTGAATGTCAATGACATTTTGATCGTTGACTTCAAAAGAAATGACGTCATCAGGCATTTTACGTAAAATATCTTGCAACATTTTATTGGGCATAATAACTGCACCCTGCATTTGGATATCAGCGTGTAAAGATACTACAATGCCGATTTCCATATTATAACCGGTGATGGTGATATTATTGTCAACGTTAAAAAGCAAACCCTCCATTGATGGCAAAGCATTGCGCATCGAAGCTGCTCGTGCAGCCGTTGCCACAGCATTGAGTAAAATGCTTCGCTCACATTGAAATTTCATAGCATGTGTACCTCCAAAATTTTTTGTCTCAAACAGATAAGAGTATAGTTTATTATTATACTTAGTGGTAGTCGTAGGGCTGTGGATTGTGGAAAAGTCACCATAAGGCTTACGAGATATGGGATTGTAACTGGGGGCAACGTGTTGATAAAAAAGAATAACTTTTAATAATTATTTTTAAAAAAGTTTATTAACAATAACTTATCAACACTCAACAACTTGTCAACAGCGCATTGAGGTCATTATTCTCTGTTTAACCTCGAATATTTCGAAGAATAATATCAATCTCTCTCGCTGTTCTGTCGTCATTGTCTTTTTTGTTTTGCACTTGGCTCATTGAATGGGTGATGGTAGAATGGTCACGATTGAAGATTTTTCCGATTTTTGTATTTGAAATATCAATTAATGTCTTAACCAAATAAATGGCAATTTGTCGTGCGCTGGCAATGTCAGCACGCTTGCTGGAACTGAGCAATTCGTCTTCTTCTAAATGATAAAAGCGGCACACTTCTTTAATGATATGCTCCGGTGTAGGATTTAACCCTGGGTTTTCAGATAACAAGTCTTTAATCGCGCGCCGTGCCGTCTCAATATCAAGTGGTGCATTCATCAATTGATGATGTGCCATAATTTTTTTAACTGCACCTTCTAATTGTCGAATATTTGCCGTGATGTTTTCAGCAATGTAAAAACTCAAGTCATTTGGCAGTGGTAACCCAAGTGTTATGGCTTTGCTTTGAATGATGGCGACTCGTGTTTCAAAATCCGGCGGTAAAATATCAACAACTAGTCCTGATTCAAACCGTGAACGTAGCCTGTCTGTCAGCATGGGAATTTCTTTGGGCGGACGATCGGAGGTAAAGACCAATTTGTTATTGTTCATATACAACTCGTTGAAGGTGTTAAAAAATTCTTCCATTGCGTAATCTTTACCGCCGATAAACTGAATGTCATCAACAAATAACATGTCAACAAGACGGTATTTTTCACGAAATTCTTTTGTCTTATTGGTGCGAATGGCTGATATGATTTCGTTAGTAAAATTCTCAGCCGTTACAGCACAAAGAGTGCTGTCAGGAGTATCGTGTTTAATTTTGTTTATCATGGCATAGAGTAAATGTGTTTTACCTAAACCAGAATCACCGTAGATAAACAACGGATTGTTGGTAGTATTCGTAACGTTAGTGGTTGCCCAAGCAGCAGCATGGGCGAACTCGTTAGATTTTCCAACAATAAAGTTATTAAATGAATACTGTTCACTCAAACAATCAGGGTCAAGCTGACTGTCGATGAGCGGCATTTTAATAACTTCCATCGCATTGGCGTCGTCGGTAATATGGATGTCAAATGTGCCACCGTACAGTGAATCCATGGCGCGGTGCAATGCCGGCATATACCGCTCTTCGATAAACGGGCGTTTGAACGAGGAAGTGTACAATGTCAAAGCATTGGGGGCGAAAGATACGACTTGTGTATCATCAAACCAAGTTTTCATGCTTTGCGGTGTCAATTCAGTTGCCAAATGCTCGTAAATTAGTTTCCATAATTGGTGCTTATCTTCCATGTCTGTATACCCTCATTTCAATTGACTCATTATATCATAAACGCAAGAAAAAGGCAAGCAGGGAACAACTAATATATCGTTCCCTGCCTGTAAAGTTTTGCATCCTACGAAATGACCTCTTGGCCGCCTAAATAAGGGCGTAATGCGACAGGGATATAGATGCTGCCGTCTTCGTGTTGATGATTTTCTAGCAACGGAATTAGTATTCGCGGTGTCGCAATGCCCGTATTGTTGAGAGTCCAACAATATTGTGTATTGCTGTCGATATCACGATATCGAATATTTGATCGCCGCGCTTGAAAATCGCCCATTGTTGAGCAGGAATGCGTTTCGCAATAAGCCTCACGACTAGGCATCCAAGTCTCAACTTCATGTTTTTTAATCTGTCCTAAGCCAATTTCACCCGTACAGGCTAACGATACACGATATGGCAACTCTAAAGCTTGCAAAATGGTCTCAGTATTGCCTAATATTTCATGATGCAAATCGTCGGCCATATCGGGTGTGCAAAAGACGACCTGTTCAACTTTTTGAAACTGATGTACGCGATACAATCCACGTGTATCTTTGCCGTATGTTCCCGCTTCACGACGAAAGCAAGTGGATTGTCCGGTGTAACGTAATGGCAATTTTTGTCTTTCTAAAATTTCATTACTATGGTAGCTGACCAAAGCTACTTCTGACGTACCGACAAGATATAACTCATCTTCGCCGACGTAATATGCCGATTCACGTCCGATGGGGAAATATCCGGTACCTGCCATGGCATGTTCTTTGACGAGTACCGGCACGGACATGGGCGTGAACCCTTTATTACACAGCACATCAAGGGTCATCCTCAAGATGGCTGATTCAAGTAATGTACCCATATTTTTTAGAAAGTATGAACGACTACCCGCACATTTAACGCCGCGCGGAATATCCATCATATCGTGCAAATCACACAACTCAACATGGTCACGCGGTGCAAAGTCAAACTGTGGGATATCGCCGACACGGCGTACTTCAACATTGCCCTCTTCACCTTTACCGATGGGGACATCAGGTAAAGGAACAGACGGTACAGTCAACATCAGCGCATCAAATTCAGCCTTTAATTCACCTATAGCTATTTCCAATGTGGAGAGCTCGGGCTTGATGGCGCGTACACGCGCAATCCCCGTTTCATCGGGCTTGCCTTTAGATAATGTGTTGCGCTCGGCGCGTAGCTTTTCAATTTGTGCCGTTTTATCACGTAGTTGTGTGTCCAAGTCGAGCAAACGATCGATATCAACCGGAAAATTTTTATCAGCTGCCGCTTGTTTACAGACGATTGGATTGTTACGAATAAAATTGATATCAAGCATTATTCTTCACCCTCCGATGCTAATAAAGATTCCAATTCGGTTACGCGTTGACGTAGCTGCCGTAATTCTGACATGTAATTTTCATTTACTGTGCGAAAGGCCTCAATTTCGCCTTCTAATCGCTCAATGTCATCTTGTAGTGACTCCCTTTCCATACGTAAGGCATTGCGCTCTTCGCGCAGCGCCGCATATCGCGCATCCATAGCGCTTAATTCATTGAGTAAAGTGTCACGCTCTTGCTCTAACATCGCGATATCTTCGCCAGCTTCAAAAAGTAAACGGTCCGTACTTATATTATGCGTGGCAAAGAGCGACGTAACAAGAAATATAGTTGAAACAGAGAACAATAACAATATATAAATGGCCAGAAATCGCAAATTTCTCTTTGGATTCTTAACCTTTATAGTGGATTCATTTGTCTCAGAAGTGTCGTGCTTCACATTTTTTTCGTCCATAATCATGCATCCTTCCTTTTCGACAACTGCATCAACAACGCGTCTAAATCGTCAAGGCCATAATATTCCAATTCGACTTTGCCTTTGCGTGCGCTGTGGGTGATTTTGACTTTGCGCCCGAGTGACGAGCTCAATTGTTGCTGTAACGCCGTGATATTGGCGTCGGGCGTTTTGGCGCGAGAGGTGATATCTTTGCCGTCAGTCATTTTTTTGACTAGTGCCTCAGCTTGTCTTACTGACAATTTGCCCGACAAAATGGACTCAGCCGCCTTTTCTTGTAACGCTACTGTGGATAACGACAACAGTGCCCGCGCATGTCCGGCGGTAAGGTTTTCATTATGCAGTAGTATCTGCACCGACTCTGGCAAGGATAGCAACCGCAAGGCATTGGCGATTGTCGGGCGCGATTTACCGACGCGTAACGCCGTCTCTTCTTGTGTCAACCCGTAGTCGTTGATCAACTGGCGAAAACCTTGCGCTTCCTCCAATGGCGCAAGATCTTCGCGCTGTAAATTATGAATCAGGGCCATCTCGGCAGCCAATCGATCATCTGCCTCAAAGATACGTACCGGAACTTGTGTTAAATTGGCCAAGCGAGCCGCCCGCCAGCGCCGTTCACCGTCGATAATTTGATAATAGCCACTGGGCAATCGCCGCACAGTAATAGGCGATAGCACGCCGTGTGTTTTTAGGCTTTCAGCCAGTTCAGCGAGTGCCTTTTCATCAAAATGTTTGCGTGGCTGGTCGATGTTGGGTTCAATTTCGGCAACGCGTAGCGTCAAATCGCCCTGTTCTGCACCATGCAATGCTTCGTCGCCAATTAGCGCACCTAAACCGCGGCCGAGGCCTGTGGACTGTTTTTTCATAATTTTATTCCTCGTGAAACTTGATTTCGCGAGGACCCCTTTCTTGATTTTGTCTGGCGATCATTATTTCTTAGTGACGATCTCCTGGACCAACTCACCATATGCAATTGCGCCGCGTGACAACTTGTCGTAACCGAAGATTGGCAGCCCGTGACTGGGCGATTCTGACAAGCGTACATTTCGCGGAATAACGGTTTTATATACTTTGCCGGGAAAGTGCCGCTTGACCTCATCGGCGACTTGCGACGACAAGTTTGTGCGGTTGTCAAACATCGTTAACACAACACCTTGCAAGGACAACGTGGGATTCAATCGTTGCTTAACCAACCGAATGGTGTGTGTCAAATTACTCAGTCCTTCCAACGCGTAATACTCGCATTGAACCGGTACAAGCACAGCGTTGCTAGCGCACAAAGCATTTAATGTCAATAGCCCAATTGATGGCGGACAGTCGATGATAATGTAGTCATATAATAAATGCAGCGGCCGTAGAGCGCGACGCAAACAAAACTCACGCTCTTCTGCGCCAATCAGTTCTAATTCTGCGCCTGCCAATGCCTTGTTTGAGGGCAACAAATCACCCCAAGGCGTTGATACGACGGCTTTAGAAGCGTCAACTTCATTAATGAGCACGTCGTAAATATGCGGCGATGAGCCCCTATCCACGCCGAAACCGGACGTGGCGTTTGCCTGTGGATCAAAATCAACAAGCAACGTGCGCTTATTTGCACAGTATAACCCCGCTGCAATATTGATAGAGGATGTCGTCTTGCCGACGCCGCCTTTTTGATTGACTATGGCGATGATATGAGCCATATGTGAATGTGCCTCCGTGTGTAAAATTTCTAACTTGGCTATCATATCATGTCGCGCACAAAAAAGCAAGCATAAAAATGTTTCACGTGAAACATTTGCGGCGGATAGCGCCTGCCAACGTTTCACGTGAAACAAGTCAATTTGACAAAGTCGTGAAAAAGCAATCCCCTATAATTTGCTCTCACCTTTCGGGATTCGCACGGTCATCACAAAATCAGCGTCGGTATCGTCACGGTGGATATCGGCGGCCACACCGGCAGCGCGCATCATTGACAATGCGCGGTCAATGGTATTAAAAAACAGCCGCACATCTTTAATCAGCACAAGAGGCTTTCGTTGCGTCGGTTCGGACTTCTGCTGGAAAAGGCGGTCGATATACCGTTCAGCTTGTGCCACATTCCAATCGTTTTCAATGATGGTAATAAGAACGGCCTTGCGCTGAACAACATCTTCAAGGCGCAGCAATGCCCGTGCGTGACGTTCGGTCAAGTTATGCTCACGGAGGAGTGCCACCACATCGGGCGGATGGCGCAGCAACCGTAATTTATTGGCCACCGCTGACTGTGATTTGCCCAATCGCAGCGCGGCCTGTTCTTGCGATAGTCCATAACTTTCAATAAGAAAGGCAATGCCCTTAGCTTCCTCGAAAAAATCCAAATCGCGGCGTTGTAAATTTTCAATCAGAGCCAACAGCGGGGAATCGCTATCTTTGATGTCGACCAGCAGGCACGGCACTTTTTTTAAACCGGCCAGCCGCGCGCCGCGCAATCGCCGCTCACCGGAAACTAATTCGTAGCGATGAGAAAGCCGCCGCACGGACAGCGGTTGAATGATACCGAATTGATGGATACTATCAGCAAGCTCGCGCAGAGCCGTCATGTCAAACACACGGCGCGGTTGCGAAGGATTGGGAGCAATGTGGTCAATGGGAATAAAATGTACTTTAGGGCTGTCAAGCAAACTTTTCTTAAAAATCGGTTGCATACCGTACCTCCTATGTATAGACAAGCATAGTATACTGCAAGGGTTTTCATAAACCTTGAAAATGTTGTCGAACGTTTGTGTCGATTTATAGGAAGTTTTGATGAGGTAAGCTTTACATTACCGCATCAAATTGAAGTAACAGAGCAAAAAACCGCTCAATTACGGGCGGTTTTTGCTCTGCTGTCAGAGTTTGCTATACAGCAAACTCTATTCTTCCAACATCCTCGTGCGTTCGCGAAATAGCAGCGAAATGGTCCACACACCGGCTAATGCAATAATGGCATATACAATACGACTGATGGTGGCGGTTTGTCCGCCGAATAGCGCAGCAATCAGGTCATATCGAAACAGGCCAATACTGCCCCAGTTGAGTGCGCCGATGATGCTGAGTGTTAAGGCCAATCTATCCATAGGGAAATTTACTCCTTTCCTGGTTATGCTGAAAAAAGAAATGCATTCTAACACTTCGTTTCTTAGTACAGGTTGGGGATAAGTTGATTCAAAATTTATTTAGCCCGTGAGTTAGTATCAGCCGAATAGATTAAACTATGCAAAAAAAAATGATTTTCAAATTTGCAATTTTTGCTGTGAAATGATATACTGAGCAATACAATGAACGTTAACACTTTTGGGAGGCTCACATGAAAAATAAAACCTGGTGGCATGATAAAATTGCCTATCAAATCTATCCACGCAGCTTTTACGATGCCAATGGCGACGGTACCGGCGACATCAAAGGCATTACGGCAAAGCTTGATTATATTAAGAGCTTGGGTATCGACATCGTGTGGATTTGCCCGTTCTATAAGTCGCCGATGGACGATGGCGGCTACGATATCAGCGACTACTACGACATCGACCCAATTTTTGGTTGCAAAGAAGATGTTGATGAGCTGCTTGAAGAGGCCGGCAAGCGTGGCATTAAAATTTTGATGGACTTAGTGCTCAATCATTGCAGTGATGAGCATGAGTGGTTTCAAAAAGCCCTTGCTAACCCGACTTGCGAAGAAGCAGATTACTTCTGGTTTCGCACGACGACCGACGGCAAGCCGCCCAATAACTGGCGTTCAATGTTTGGCGGTTCGGCATGGGAACACGTTGGCGGCGGGCGGTATTACTTACATTTATTTAGCAAAAAACAGCCCGACTTAAACTGGGAAAATCCCAAACTGCGCCAAAAACTATATGACATGATTAATTACTGGCTCGACAAAGGTCTCGGTGGCTTCCGCATTGATGCGATCACACACATCAAAAAAGAGCCGATGTTGGCATCCTTGCCACCTGACGGCGATGATGGTTTAGTCGATTGCTATATTCCCACACGCAACTACCCCGGCATTGGCGACTATCTGCTCGACATGCGGCGTAATACGTTTGACAAATATGAATGCATGACAGTTGCCGAGGCGGCGGGCGTGCCATATGAAGATTTAGTAGATTATATTGGAGCCAACGGTTACTTTGATACGTTGTTTGATTTCAGTTATTCCGAGCTATACCACTACGGACACGCGTGGCATACCTGCAAAAAAGCCGGTGAATGGCCAATTTCGTTGCTGCGTGACAAGATGTTCGCCTCACAAATCGAAACGGCGAAAATTGGCATGGGTGCGGTGTATTTTGAGAACCACGACTACCCACGGGCATCGGCGAAGTTTATTCCCGAGCAATATCGTTGCGCCACGGCCGACAAAATGCTGGGTACTTGCTTTTTCTTCCTGCGCGGCATTCCGTTCATCTATCAGGGGCAGGAAATCGGCATGACCAACGTGCGTATGCCGTCGATAGACGACTACAACGATATCAGCACGAAAAACCATTACGCCCTTGCCATCGCCGACGGCCTTACGCCGGAAGAGGCCATTGATGCCGTGTCGATTTACAGCCGCGATAACGGCCGTGTGCCGTTTAGCTGGGATGATTCGCCTAACGGCGGTTTTACTGCAGGTACGCCGTGGTTAGCCACACATCCCAAGTACAAAGAAATCAACGCGGCGAAAGAGATGGCGGATAAAAACTCGGTCTACTGGCATTATCGTGCCATGATCGACTTACGTAAAAATCCGGTCTATAAAGATACCTTTGTCAATGGCGGACTTACACCGATTTTATTGGCGTATGACCAAATTATCGCTTATAAGCGTGGTGAGAATATTGCGGTGATTTGTAATTTCAGCCACGAGGAGCAAGTGGTAAAGCTGCCTTTTAATGCTCGGCGATTACTGCTGAACAATTATGAGAATTTTGTGACGCATGATATTGGTGAGGATGTGGTGCTTGCGCCGTACCAGGCAGTGGTCTTGGAAGTGTAGGGTTAAAAAAAGGACGGCATCGCCGTCCTTTTTGCTATGTCTTCTCGCGTTTCACTATGTTTAGCGAGGCCGATGACTTCGTAGCAGTTGCCTTTGTAGGGCGATAGATGCCTAACTCATCGCGCTAGACAACATACTCTCCGTCATAGGCCACCAATGCCGCGTGGTTAACACCATCAAGTTCGTTCAGTTCGTTAACGAGCGAACCCTCTTTATCAATCAACGTGACTTCATAAGTCAGCTCAATGCCTTTAGCGGTAACGCTGCGCGAGCGCAGCTTGTTGCGCTTGGTGGCTTTGTTCATGGCGGCCAGCGCAGCTTTGGCAGCCTGATCGTCATCACAGCCGACAACGAGCAGATAGCTGAGCCCGCCCATGGGCAGTAGGTTCAACACAAGCAGCACCACGGCGACGGCGATGCTGCCGATAAACGCCAAGCGGTACATGCCGGCACCCATACACAAACCGGCGGCAATTGACCAGAACAGGAAGAGCAAGTCAATGGGATCTTTGATCGCGGTACGAAAACGTACGATAGATAATGCACCGACCATGCCGAGCGACAACGCCGGACTGTTGCCAATCGCCATAACCACCATGGCTACGACAACGGACATCGCCGACATCGTAATGTTAAAATTGCGGCTGTATAACACCGCGCGACTGCTGATGCGGTAGACAAAGAAGATGTAGATAGACAACGCAAAAGTCAGTAGCAACGTCGTAACGATTTGTCCTGCCCCGATGTCATTGTCGAAGCCGACGGCCAGCATGTCGAAAAAGCCTTGCAAGTTCATAGTGTGTAGTTCTCCTTTATGCGCTGTGTCGCCGCACAGCATAGTATGAATTTCGACGTCGCTTGCCTGCGGCGGCCATCCAGCCTCAACATTTGCCCGATGTGTTTGGGAATAAAAGCGTCATACTTGACTTCCAAAATGGCCTGCCCGTCCGGCAGGACATCTATGGCGGACAAATGCTGCTCGGTTAGCGGAAACATGCCAAACGGTGCGCGAAGCCTTTGGTCGAGCGTCACGCGTACATTGCCCATCGGATTGACGAAAGCCTCGCGGTAATAATCAACCAACTGTACGGGTTTCAGCAGTTGCAGGCGGCGCGACAGCTCAAAGCGGCGAAGCAGCTGTTTTTCACTGGTCATCAAGGCGCGGCTATCATTTTCGAGAATTTGCCGCAATTCCTCCGGTGTTAGTGCAGCGACTTCTTTATTGACGTAGCTATCCTTTTTCTCTTTGCGTTCCAAATACACCATGCCTTGGAAATTATATAGCCGCAAACGGTATTTCTCGCGCTCGGCAACGCCTTCAAGTTTGTCGAGGAAAGTGCTCATCTGCGCGTTTTCAAAATAGAGGCTGCGTATGTAGTACCCGCCACTTTGATCGGCATTGGCATCACGTGCCATCACAGGTTCGAGCCGACGGCGTATGGTAACGACATCACTTTCATTGATAATGGTCTTGAACTCATGGCGGAAGCCCAAAACTGCTCACCCCCTTGCGTATATTTGCTATCTTACACCATTGTGGAGAATTTTGCAAGATGTATTTACAAATGGTGAAAGAGTATGATATAATGCGCTGCCAAGCCAAATGCGGTGGGGTGCTCCCGAAAAGAACGTTATATAATTAAATTAATGGGATAGTGGGAGCGGGTTATTTCAATTTTGCAAGCAGAAAAAGTGTTAAAAAATCGCTTGAAAGTATCCCCTTCCTTCGTCCCTCCCGTAATATGGATATATTGGCTAAAATATAGGTTTGAAAGGATATCTCTATGCTTCAACTTACGAACTTAACCAAGCAATTCAAAAAGGGCACATTGGCGGTTGATAATTTGTCGCTGACTATCAATGATAGTGAAGTTTTTGGTCTGCTGGGTGCCAACGGCGCGGGCAAGACTACCACGCTGCGTATGCTCGCTACTATGCTGTCGCCAACAAGCGGCACGGCTACTGTTGAGGGCTTCGACATTGTCAAACAACCTGAAGATACGCGCCGCAGCCTGGGTCTGCTCTTTGGCGGCGATGTTGGGCTATATGACAGGCTGACCTTGCGCGAAAATATCCTCTATTTCGCTGAACTCAACGATATGCCAGCCGAGGATGCCGAGGCGCACGTTAAACGCTTGGCAGAGCATCTCGACTTTACAGAACATCTCAAAAAATGGGCAGGCAAATGCTCGAAAGGTACGCGCCAAAAGGCGGCATTTGCGCGCGCCATTATCCACAACCCCAACGTCATGCTGCTTGACGAGCCGACCATCGGTCTTGATGTTACGGCACGGCAGAGCGTGGAAGATTTTATTCTGCATTGTAAAGATCTTGGCAAAACCATTGTGCTGTCCGATCATAATCTGGATATGGTTGAGCGCGTCTGCGATCGTATCGGCATCATTGATCAAGGCAAGCTGCAAGGTGTCGGCACCATTGCCGAATTGTGCGAACAGCACGGTTGCGAAACGCTCAAAGACGTATTTTTCAAGCTTTGTCATGAGAGAAAGGCGGTGGCGTCATGAGCAAATACACAGGTGTTGTCTTGCGAAAAGAGCTGAAAGACACTTTCCGCGACAAGAAGACAGTTTATCTCGGCATGTTGCTGCCATTGGTGCTATACCCGTTGCTCTTTTGGTTTATGGGTCGCGGTGCGGCGCAATTTGACCAAGCCGGTGCGACGGTGGCACTCTACGGCATGAATAACGCGCCTGCCGTGCAAGCGTTTTTGACGGACACTGTTTTTGCCGATTTTGAGGAGATTGACGTTGTTGATAGTGATGACCCACTGCAGGACCTGCTCGACGGCAACGTAAACGTTGTGATGCGTATGGACGACAATGCTGCCGCGGCCTTGCTGGCGGGCGAGCAGGCTGATATCCAGTTGATGTACAACAACACGCGTACGGCATCGCAAGTTGGTGTTGCCACGGTGCAGGGAACGCTTTACGCTTACAACCAAATCGTTGTGGCGCAGCGTCTGTATAGCGAGCATGGTGTTTCGCTTGATGATTTGTCACCGCTTGTGATATTGCCGAACGAGCGGTACAGCGACGCCGAGGGAGAAGCCAATGATTTCCTGTCCATGATGGTGCCGATGCTGCTGTTGATTATGCTGGCAGTGGGCAGCATGGCCTCGGCCGTCGACATGTTTGCCGGCGAGAAAGAACGCAAGACATTGGAACCGTTGCTGACAACACGCGCAGGGCGCGGCTCGATTTTGACGGGCAAGTTCTTGGCTGTGTCGATGATTGGCTTCTTGACCACGATTATCACCTTAGTCGGTATGTTCCTCGGCTTCTACATCAATGCCGACACCATGATGGGCGAAGGCGGTGGCTTTGGCGGGTTGTTGGAAATTCCTATTCCGGCTTTGTTGTTGTCTTTGCTGCTTGTCGTTGCGGTGCAGATGAGCTTTACCGCCATCCACGTCATTCTGTCAGCGTGGTCAAAGAATGTGAAAGAAGCCAGCACCTATGGCTCGATGGTCATGGTGGCCGCCATGATTCCCGCCTATGCCACAATGTTTATGGCGGCCGGCGATGTGCCGCGCTGGATGATGTATGTGCCGTTTGTCAACGTCGCGGGCGCGCTGAAAATGCTGCTTGGTGGCTTCCACGACTATGCCATGGTTGGTATTGCGCTGGCCAGTTCGGCGGTCTTCCTATTCGTCCTGCTGTGGGTGACAACGCGCATGTTCAAAAAAGAGGAGATTATGCTGAGGATGTGATCCGCCGTACAAGAGGCGTGACAAATATAAACATAGGGGCGGGCATCCCATGCCCGCCTATTTTTTATCATAGGAGATAAGCCATTATGACAACAATGCCGCATCACATCATACTTGACGGCATCATCTCAATACAAGCTTGCATTCAATCCAAGAGCCGCCCCATACACACCGTCTACATCGGCACACAAAAGCAAAGCCGAAAGATTGACTGTTTTCTCAATGTGCTGGAAGAGAATAGCATACATGTCCAATGCGTTCCGCCGGATTTTATTAAACAGCTTTCCGCCGGCAAAACAAATGGCGGTATTGTCGCGACGGCGGGAAAACGGGTATTTCAATCTGCTGAGACCATATTTGACAGCATGGCAACGCCGCACTTTTATGTGCTGCTGGAAGGCATCGAAGACCCGTTTAACGTTGGCTATTGCATTCGGTCTTTGTATGCGCTGGGCGTTAACGGCTTGTTTTTATCTGCGCGGGACTGGGGCGCGGCGGAAAGTATTATTGTCCGTGCCTCAGCAGGGGCTTCGGAATACATGCCCATTTGTCTCTATAACGATGCGGCGGAATTGGCTTCCACCGCACGTTTTCGTAATATCGACATCGTTTGCGCCGATGCGACTGATAAAGCTATAGACTTATATGAGACTCAATTTTCTGCGCCGATGCTATTGGTTATTGGTGGTGAAAAACGCGGGATAGCAATGGACTTTCTGTCGACGGCCAGCACTGTTGTGAAAATTCCGTATGCGCGGGAATTTCGATATTCTTTACCGGCAGCCTCGGCAACGAGTATTTTGGCATACGAGGTGATGCGGCAGCTGCGACAAAGAGACGCCGTACGCGAGGTGTAGGTTTGGCGCATTGTTTACAATTGCATGGCTGTAGTGTATACTAGACGCAACCGTAAAGCATAGGGCGGAAAAGTGCTGCTCTTATACGAATTGGAGGCTAATATATGACATTTTCTCAAATCCCCTACGAGCGACTGACCTACGAAACCCTCGTGCCGCAGATGCAAGATTTGACTGAGCGGTTGGCCGGTGCGGTTTCAGCTGCCGAAGCGCGTGAGGTCTATGTTGCTTACGACAAATTGGCGCAGCAGTTCGACGCGGCAATCGCCGTTGTCTACATCCGCAACCATTTGGACACGACGGACAAATTTTATGAAGACGAACAGGCATACAACGATGAAATGATTCCGCGTGCGATGGAGTTGTTACATGCATTCAATATCAAGCTGTTGGCTACGCCCTTCCGTGCCGACTTAGAGCGCGAATTTGGGGCATTGATTTTTAAGAACGTTGAAATTGAGCAACGCGCTTTTTCGTCCGCCATTGTTGAAGACTTGCAAGAGGAAAACAGACTCGATACGAGCTATACCAAATTGTTGGCAAGTGCGCAAATTGAATACAACGGAGAAACGTACAATTTGGCGCAATTGGACGCGTTTCATCTTGATGCTGACCGTGAAGTACGCCGCTGCTCAACGCTGGCACGAGCCGAATGGTTTAACAAGCAGACGGTCGAGCTGGATGAGACTTTCGATAAATTGGTGGCTTTGCGAACAGCGATGGCACAAAAACTGGGACACGACAACTACATCGCCATGGGCTATGACCGACAGGAGCGCAATTGTTACGGGCCGGCCGAAGTGGCAAAGTTCCGCGATGCCGTAGCAGCGCACATTGTGCCGTTAGCGGCAGAGTTGAAAGCCAAACAGGCGCAGCGTATTGGGCTTGACAGCTTAAAAATTTACGATGATGGTGTGCTCTTTCCCGACGGTAACGCCAAGCCGTTGGGCACACCCGAAGAGATTTTGGCCAATGGGCGGCAGATGTACCGCGAACTTAGCGCAGAGACGGACGAATGGATGGAAGCTATGATTGCAAAAGACGCATTTGATGTGCTGGCCAAGAAAAACAAAGCTGGCGGCGGGTTTTGCTACACCATTCACGAGTATAAATTGCCCTTTATCTATGCCAATTTCAACGGCACAAGCGACGATGTCGAAACGCTGACGCACGAAGCGGGACATTCGTTTGCGGCGTGGCGGTCATTTAAGTACCCCATGACAGGGCAGCGTGAATACTCTTACGATACTGCCGAAGTGCATTCAATGGCGATGGAGTTTTTGACATGGCCATGGATGCACCTGTTCTATGGCGCGCAAACCGATAAATTTAAACAAGCGCATTTGGAAAATGCCTTGACGTTCCTGCCCTATGGCGTGATGGTGGACGAATTCCAGCACATCATATATGAGCAGCCGAAACTATCGCCGCAGGAGCGCAACGAAGTCTGGCGCGCGTTGGAGAGCAAGTATCGCCCGTGGCTGGACATTGACGTGCCATTTTACGCCGAGGGGCGGCGCTGGCAAGCACAGAGCCATATTTATAGCCGGCCGTTCTACTACATTGACTACTGCCTGGCACAAGCTAACGCGCTGTCGATTTGGGCCGAGTCGCAGACTGATCACAAGGCAGCCTGGCGCAAATATTTGGCGTTTGTCGAGCTGGCAGGTACGCAGACATTTATCGATTTAACGCGAGGTGCCGGACTGAGCGACCCGTTTGAAACCGCGACATTGGAGAAAGTGGCTGAGATTGTGGCAAAATCTAAACTAATATAAAACCATCTTGGCGGCGCAGAGAAGTTATATTAGCGACAAGGGGTGTAGGCAATGAACATAACCTACAAAGACACAAAAAATTTTGTTAGCACAGACTTACAAGAGCTATTCTTATCTGTTGAGTGGTCGTCGGGACACTACCCTGAGAAGTTAGCTGTTGCGATGAGAAATTCCGGCTCAGTGTTCACAGCTTGGGACGGTAATAAACTTATTGGGCTTGTGAGTGCCTTAGATGACAATGTTATGACTGCATATATTCATTATTTGTTGGTTAACCCCGAATATCAAGGAAAAGGCATTGGAAAAGAATTGCTTAAGCTAATTACAGAAAAATACGAGACGTACCTGCGCATTGTGCTGATTGCATACAAAGAGGAAACAGGATTCTATCAAAAATGCGGTTTTATTCATAATGATAGAAGTGTACCAATGAAGATTACTTCACTCTGCACCTAGTAAGCATGCGAAAGCACGCCCCCCCTATGCTATGATTGGAGAAAACCATGACCATCACCTACACAGTTCACAATGGACTATATGTCAATCTAACCAATCGATGCACCTGCGATTGCGATTTTTGCGAGCGAAACAGCATCGACCGTGTCGGCAATTCTGGCAGTTTGTGGTTGGAGCGTGAACCGACGTTGCAGGAAATTCTCGACGATTTGGCAAAATACGACTTGATGCAATACGATGAACTGATTTTCTGCGGATTCGGCGAGCCAACACTGCGGTTAGATGTTATTTTAGGTGTTGCGCGTGATGTAAAGGCGTGTCATCCCCGCCTACCGATTCGTATCAACACCAACGGACATGCCAACCTGATTGCCGGACATGACGTCACACCGGACATGCAAGGCCTGATTGATGTGTTGTCCATTTCGCTCAACCGCCCTGACGGTGCGGCATATGAACGTCATATGAGGCCGGTCTATGACTGCGCTTTTGACGGCTTGCTCGATTTCGCGCGGCGCGCTAAGCAATATGTGCCGACGGTTGTACTAAGTGTTGTTGATGTATTGCCGGAAGAACAATTACAACAGTGCCGACTGATTGCAGAACGTCTAGATGTTACCTTTCGCGTTCGGCCCTATCATGCCGATTCTGATAATACTGTCGGCAATTTGACATAATTCCGTCTGTGGATAACCCTGTGGAAAACTTGAATTACTCTTGATATGACGGCATTTTTAACAATCCGATGATTTGCCTTGAATTCCACAAAGCATTGCGGCACAATGCGCGTTGTAATCCTTTGCGGGATTATTGTAAAGTAAGCGAAAATGTTTCGAAACCATGAATTCTAGCCATTGTCTACATCAAACGTCATGTAGTGGATGCAACGCCCTGTATCCCATAGCCTGCAAATGTTTACCGATTCATATGTAAAAGCAGCATTTCTGAAAATAATAGTTACAAACTTGACACAACCGTTGAATTTCTCAAAAAAACGTGGTATACTACTTAATGCATATTCTTTTCATGAAAGAAAACACAAGAGAGAGGGAACCACGTGATTCATTATACAATAGAGGGCGGCCGGCCGTTGAGCGGCACTGTGTCCATCAGCGGTGCAAAAAATGCTGCACTTGCCATTATTCCCGCTGCAGTACTCGTGCGGGGCACGTATCGGCTCGACAACGTACCAAACGTGCATGACGTTTGCATCCTCATCGACCTGCTCCGCGCCATGGGTGTGACGGTTAAAAAAATCAACAACAATTGTTACGAATTCAATTCAGACAGTGCCGATTGCTGTAACGTGCCGTATGAGTTGGCACGGCGCATTCGGGCGAGCTATTATTTAGTCGGCGCTTGTTTAGGTCGCTTCGGCAAAGCCGATGTCGCCATGCCGGGTGGCTGCGACTTTGGTGTACGCCCTATTGATCAGCACCTCAAAGGGTTTCAGGCCCTTGGTGCAACTTGTGATGTACGCGGCGGCGCGATTATCGCTGAATGTGCCGGTCAATTGACCGGCAGTACGGTTTACCTTGACAACGCATCGGTTGGCGCGACGATTAACATTATGTTGGCTGCGGCGCTTGCCGAGGGCACGACCGTTATTGAAGCGGCGGGCAAAGAACCGCATATTGTCGACTTGGCCAATTTCCTTAACTTCTGCGGTGCTGAAATTCGCGGCGCTGGTACCGATGTCATCAAAATCCATGGCAAAAAAGAGCTGTACGCCCGTGATTATGCTATCATACCTGACCAAATTGAGGCGGGAACGTATATGGCTGCTGCAGCGGCAACCGGCGGTGAAATTACATTGCTCAACGTCATTCCCAAGCATTTGGAGTGTATCAGTGTCAAGTTGCTTGAAATGGGCGTTGAAATCGAAGAAGGCGATGACACATTAACTGTGCGGCGTGACGGCGAAACCCCGTTGACAGCAACGTCGATAAAAACCATGCCCTACCCCGGATTTCCAACTGATATGCATCCGCAGATGGGTGCGCTGCTGACCATTGCAGAGGGCACATCAATGATTGCCGAGCGCGTGTGGGAAAATCGCTTTCGCTATGTCAACGAATTGCGGCGCATGGGTGCCGATGTTAAAATCGATGGTCGTGTTGCCGTTATCGAGGGTGTTAAACGTCTGTCCGGCGCGCCGGTGCAGGCATGCGACTTGCGGGCTGGTGCAGCGGCAGTCATTGCCGGCCTTGCGGCGTGGGGCACGACAACCGTGACTGACGTTTTTCAAATTGAGCGTGGCTATGAGGATTTGGTGGGAAAGCTGCAAGCGCTCGGCGCCAATATCCAACGCGCTGAAGAACCTGAAGAGCCGACGTTGACCGTGGTGACTGCGTGACCTTTGCCGTCACTCTCGCCAGCAGCAGTGCCGGCAACGCAACGCTGTTTTCTAACGGCAGGACGCACATTTTGCTCGACGCCGGATTGGGCATCCGTACATTAAAGCGCAATTTGGCCGCCTTTTCGCTGGCACCGGAAGACTTGTCCGGCATTGTCATCAGCCACGCCCATGGTGACCATACGCGGTCGCTGCCGTACATATCTGAAAGTGTACCTGTTTACGCCTCAAGCGGCACATCGAAGCGACTGTCAAATCGCCCGATTGCTGTTATGCCGGGGCAAATTTTCGAAATCAACGATGTACAAGTCAGTCTGTTCGCTACGCCACATGACTGTGCCGAAAGCACTGGATTTCTATTGCAAGACGGCGAAAAAACAATGGTGCAAGTGACAGATTTGGGACACATGTCATCTGATGTACTGGATGTGCTGACAAGCGCGCCAACAGTATTTTTGGAATCGAATTACGACCACGACATGCTCATCAACGGGCACTATCCGTGGTTCTTAAAAAAACGTATTGCCGGCTATCATGGGCATTTGTCCAATGACGATTGCGCCGACGCTGTGGCACATTGCGTCAAAAAAGGTCTGCAGAACCTTGTGTTGATGCACTTGTCTAAAGAAAATAATACGCCCGAGCGGGCGTATCAAACAACGACGGCACGGTTGGCGCACGACGGTATCGTTGTCGGGCGGGATGTGCAAGTACAAGTCGCGCCGCGGACGGAATGCTGTGAGTTAGTTACGTTATGCTAAACATCGAAATCATCTGCGCCGGACGTATCAAAGAAACACACTATCAAGCCGCTTGCGCCGAATACGCAAAGCGATTATTGCCATATTGTAAACTTACAGTAATCGAACAGCCCGAAGGTAAGCCGATAAATATCCCCGATGATCGTATATATACCATCGCGCTAACGCCCGAAGGCAAGACGCAAACAAGTTACGATTTTAGCCGTGAATTTTGGTCAGTCGGCGAAGCGCACAGCAAGCTGCGCTTTTTAATCGGCGGCTCAGACGGCCTGTTTCCGAAGGACTTGGCACGGGCGAATGAAGCATTGTCACTGTCACGTATGACATTTACGCATGCCATGGCGCGGGTGCTGTTGTTAGAGCAGATTTACCGTGCCTGTATGATTCGCATCGGAAAGAAGTATCATAAATAATGTAGAGGATGCCGCGCCTGCGCGGCTCCTACGAAACAAGGAGAATAAGCATGAAACATGAAAATATGGCGCTGCTCACCACTATGGACAACACAAACCTGGAAGTCGACTCACTCTGCGCGTTGCTCAACTCATGTGATATTGATACCTATGCCATGCCGGCTGATAACAATGGCATTACGCAAATCTTGCTCGGACAGTCGATGCAAAACCGTTTTGGCTTTGATGTCTACGTGTCAGCGGACAAGTTGCAAGAGGCAAAAGATATTCTCGCCGCGCCGCCGGTGTTTGAAGACGATGAGGAATAATGCATAGAGGCGGGTGCTTGGCCGCTTCCGCAGGCGAAAATAACAGGAGGTGCTTGTTGTACATGACATACCAAAAAAACTACCGCCATTGGCTAACCTCCCCCACTCTCACCGCCGATGAACGCGCTTATTTGCAAGGCTTGAATGATAAACAAATTGAAGCACTCTTTTTCGCGCCGTTGTCATTTGGCACGGCAGGGTTGCGCGGCGTGATGGACATTGGCCTGCACGCCATGAATGTGCACATCGTGCGCCATGCCACGCAGGCATTAGCCGATTTGGTGTTGCGGGAAAAAGAGGAGAGCCCGGTGGTTGTCATCGGTTATGACTGTCGTGAAAATAGTAAAGAATTCGCTCACGCCGCCGCGTCCGTGCTGGCCAACAACGGCATTGCCGTCAAGCTATTTTCCGAGCTTTGCCCCACGCCGCAAGTGTCGTTTGCCATTCGGCATTACGGTGCGATGGCCGGTATCAATATTACGGCATCGCACAATCCGCGTGAATATAACGGCTATAAAGTTTACTGGCGCGACGGCGCGCAATTGCCCACCGCCCACGCCGCGCAAATGGCTGATGTTATGGCAGGGCTGGATGTTTTGGAAAACTCGGCGCGTCATGTCGAGTGCCAAAATGCGGATTTACTCACAATACTGGGCCAAGAAACCGACAGATTGTTCCTGGACTGTGTGCTGGCACAGCGCAAGCGCGCAACACCGCCGGACAAGCAACTCAGCCTTCTCTACACACCATTCCACGGTGCCGGCTACCGCCTTGTACCGCAAGTTTTGCGCGAGGCGGGTTACACGCAAGTGCAACTTGTACCTGAGCAATCGATACCCGACGGTACGTTCCCGACCGTCAAATCGCCCAACCCTGAAAACATCGAAGGCTTTGCGCTGGCTATTGAGCAAGCCAAAGTGGAGGGCATTGACGTCATCATTGGGACCGACCCAGATGCCGATAGAGTCGGTGTAATTGTAAGAGAGGGTGAAAAATACAAAGCCCTGTCCGGAAATCAGATTGGCGTCATGCTGGCCGATTACTTAATAAAAAACACGTCCAAGGAAACCGAACAAATGCCTTGCGTCATTACAACCATCGTCAGTACGCGCATGATTGATGTCATCTGCAAAGCGCATGACGTGCCGCTATTCCGCACCTTTACCGGCTTTAAGTACATCGCCAGCGTGATGGAGCAGCACGCCGATACCCATAGTTTGTTGCTCGGGTTCGAAGAATCTTTTGGATATATGACAGGCGATTTCTGCCGCGATAAAGACGCCGTGACGGCGTCACTGCTCATTGTTGAAATGGCGCACTGGTATGCTGCGCAAGATATGACGCTGGCCGATGGCTTGGCGGCATTATACGCGCAATACGGCAATTATCGCGAAGAGACAGTTAATCTAGTCATGCCCGGCGTCGACGGCTTAACCAAAATGAGAGACTTGATGCACAACCTGCGCCGCAACCCGCCACAATGCATTGCCGCTGCGGCAGTTAAGGAAAAAATTGACTACAATAACGGCATCAATGGCCTGCCGCCCTCAAACGTATTACAATTCGAGCTAGCCGACGGCACGACAATCCTCGTGCGCCCCTCCGGCACTGAGCCAAAAGTCAAAGTATATATTCTGTCATCGCATCAAGAGATTGAAACATATGTAGTTTGGGCGAAACAATTAGCAGGATAAATATAAAAGACGGCAACTCGCCGTCTTTTTCTAACCACTTACCTAAAAACGCTTGCAATTTCACTGAAATTGCGCCATACTGCAATCACAGGAAGGAGGTCGCTCATTTGAGGTTTCGCATCGAATACATAGACTTGGCAGAAGATGAGGAAATTATTCTGCGCTGCCATAGTCTTGATGAAAACATTCGTCGTCACTGCCAAGCCATTGAGGCAATGCTCGACGAACGACCTGCCATCGTGTATACCAAAGGCGAGCAGGAGTTTTACCTGATTAGTCGTGACATCCTGTACTTCGAAACCCAGGGGGAAACAGTGTACGCCCATACGGCAAAGGATCTGTTCAAGGTTAATTATCGACTCTATCAGCTCGAAAGTATGCTGCCGCCGGAATTTCTGCGCATCAGCAAATCAACCATCGCCAATACGGCGCGGATATTATCGCTGACCAAAAGTGTATCATCAAACACTATCCAGTTTGCCGGTTCAAACAAAGAAGTCCATGTATCACGGTTCTATTTTAAGGAATTGAAGCAAAAACTAAGCCAAAGGAGAGGGTAACAATGAGAATGACTTTTGGCGCTTACCAAGAACTTGCCATGGTTAAGCAGCGTGCCATGCATGAGCACGAGCGACGGGATATGCGCCTGGCCATTCTGTTTCAAGGCATGGGCGGAACAATCAAGCCGCGCCGGCGAACAAAAAGGAGTGGGAAATATGAAAAGTAAACAGAATAATATCATACTGGGGTTAATCTTCCTCGCGACAGCTGCCGTAGTTATCTTGAATATCATCGGCATCGTCGAATTCGGATTTTGGACCATTATTCTTACCGTATTATTTGGTGGTGGCGTTATCTACCATACGGCATACCGCGAGTGGTTCGGCATGTTCTTCTGTTTAGGCGCGCTGACATGGGTATACCGCGATTTAATCTATGAGCATACCGGCATCGTGGTTCGCTTCTGGCCGCTGGTTGGCGTAGCGCTTTTGTTGGCAGTGGGGTTTCGCTTCCTGTTTGGTAAAGGGAAGGGCAAGCAAGGTATTTTTAGTAACTGGGACGTAAATGTTGATTTCAGCGACGACGATGACGTCATCATCGGCAATGTAGGGTCATCGAGCGATGAAAACGCCCCCGGCGAGCGTGTGTATTTTAAGGAAAGTTTCAGTGGCAGCACCAAGTTTGTTACGTCGGACAACTTGTCTTATGTTGGCATTATCAATAAATTTAGCGGCATAGAAGTGCATTTGGAGCAGGCAACGCTGGCGCCCGATGGCGCGACGGTTGCCATCGAAAACAAATTCGGCGGTGTAGAAATTTATGTGCCTCATGGCTGGAATATTGTTACTAAGGCAAACAGCTTTTGTGGCGGCTTGGAAACACCAAATCAGCCGTGGAAGGAAGGCGCACCGACACTGACAATTGTCGGGCGCAATCAATTCGGCGGTGTAGAGGTCAATATTGTGTAAGGGGTCATATCATGAAAAAACAAACCAACATCTTTTGGGGACTTATCGCTATCGCTGCCGCTGCATTAATCATTATCAACATTGTTGTACAGCCGCTGCCCATGAGCCCGCTCTCTATTGTCCTCACGGTCTTGTTAGGCGTCGGATTTATCTATAAAGCCATTCGCCGTGAATGGGGCAGTGCTTTCTTCTTCGCCGGTTGGTTGACATGGCTGTACCGCGAACCCATTTACAACGCAACGGATGTGCGTCTGAGCATCTGGACGATTTTTGGTGTCATGTTATTGTTGAGTATTGGGTTTAGGATGCTGTTCGGCAAGCGTAAACACACCTTTTTCGATATCGCCGGCGTTAACATAAGCTTTGATGCCGACGAAACAGGCGATAAAGATGAAATCATCATTGAGGCAGAAGAGGACTGAGAACGCCTGCCATTTCTTCACCAAAAATTCGCACGGCACGAATGGCCTCGCTCAAACAGTTGCCCGAACTGCCAACCTCAAGCAACAGTGAGCCTGTCGTGGCATGTTGATTAAATCGCCCGTTGCGCATCAAAATTGGGCGCATACTGTTCGGGACACGCGCCAATACTGCCTGTTGCAGCTGTGCGGCAAAAGCCAGATTTTCGCGCCAATGCGGAAATGGCTGCCCACTGCCGCTGCTGCCCATCACAAACATCATCTGCGCGTGATTTTCCCCATTATATTTTGTCACAGCACTATAAATTGTACCATCGTCGCGCATAATTGAATCCCGGTGAATGTCAATAACAATAGCTATGCTTGGATAGCGCTCAATATAGCTTTCGATGCTCTCTAATGCGCGGCTATATGCGCCGGCAAATGTTGGGAAATCATAGATCGTACGGTCGTGCAGTACGTTAAACCCGTGTGCCGTCAGCACTCGCGCCAATTCGTCGCCGATGCGCACAACATTAAAGTTCGCATCATCGGTACGCTCCACATCAGTCGGAACGTACCAATTTTGTTCATTGGGGAAAAATGCTTCGGTCGTATGTGTATGAATAAGCAAAACCTGCGGTTGATTGCGCTGCAAATTGAGGTTGAGCGGCGCATTGAGCAGCAGTTCGACGTCAATATCATAAGAAGTGCCATTGCGGACAAAGACATCGCCGTAAGTTACAAAACCGTTGGCGTTGGCCGGAATAAATGATCCTTCACGCACACGATAAGCCCGCCGATCGGGCTCAAACGGCGGAAAATCAAGCTGTGGCATAAGCACGGGGAAGACAGAGGGCGCAATACCATCCACAGCCGTTGCGGTATGCGCCGGGATCGGCACACTGCCTGTATCATTCGGCACATCAAGGTTCGCTGCCGGCGGTTGTCCGTCGTCTTCTACGTATACTGTATTAAAATTCAGCCATCGCCCCAACGCCGCCGACTGCCAAGCAATGGCATGTCGGGCTTCAAGGCGTGGTGGTGCAAAAAGTGCGCTCTGTGAGGCAATGGAGGCTTGAAAGAGACTTGTTCGCCGAGCTGGCGTATTGAGCGAAACGTTGCCAGTCAATAATATGTACAATATTGCTGTCAAGAAAGTCAGCACAGTTATGGGAAAAATGATTCGCTGTATATAAGGGTGGACACCGTTTGCTCGTTGTTTTGGTAGCGTGTAGGGTCGGTGAGGTTGCATACATGTTCTCCTTTGTTCTTGTAAGAGCGAACACAGTTCGCCCCTACGACTATATGCGCCTGTCCTCGCGGATATGCTTGTAGGGTGCATAACCTGGTCGCTCCGAGAGGGAAAGCGCATTGCGTGCTGCATGGCTGCGCCTTTATGGCTTCAAAGTTATTTAACGGTTGCCTGCGGCAGCGCTATGCCAAAAATCCCCTGACATCGGCTAACGTAAACTCTTTATGCAAGGCCAAACTAATACCATATCCCACCACCCGCGCCACTTCTTTAACCAATGCATCAATATCCTTGGGCGTGACGATTAAGCTGCCGCCGTAATCGTTAAGCGCCTGCGGGTCAACTTCCCCTTGTCCTGCTTCTTCAAGTAGATCGGCGGCCAGCGTTGCTGCATCAACAACAGTCGGAATGCCGACGGCAATAACCGGTACGCCCAGTGTCTGCGCATTCAATGCTGCCCGTGCATTGCCAACGCCCGAGCCGGGCACAATGCCGGTGTCGCAAATCTGCACCGTCCGGCAAAGTCGCGATAACTTACGGCTGGCCAGTGCGTCAACGACCAGCAGACAATCGGGATGCATGCTGTCAACAACGCCACGAATAACATCGGCACTCTCCATGCCCGTTGATGCCAATACGCCGGGACTTAACGCCGAAACCGGCCGCAGCGCCCCAAAATGTTCGGGATATTTCTGCACTAAGTGCCGTGTCACCACAGTACTTTCGACAGCAAGCGGCCCGACGGCGTCGGGCGTAATGTTCTTGTTGCCCAATCCAACAATCAGTACCGCCGTGGCATTGGAAGGAAGAAGCTGTGTGATGTGTTGCGCTGCGGCGTAGGTGCTGTTGTCAAAAGCCTGCGCATCATGCCTGCGCAGTGACGGTAGCTCAATGGTAACATACTGTCCGGCGGGCTTGCCCAACGCCCTTTCACCGCGCTCATCGAGAATACGAACGGTGTGAACATCACAATCAAAGGCGTGACTGTCCGAAATGTCAACACCTTCAAGCGCAGTTGATTGTTGCTCCTGCCATAGTTCGTGCGACTCAACGGCAAGATCGGTGCGGATTTGCGGCATAAAAAATCTCCTTTATACAAATTAGGGGTTGTACTTTGGTAGGCAGGCGTGATATAATAATACTGAAAGCGAGCGCATGAGTTTTGCCGTGAAAAATGCTGCGAACGCGCCGCCAATGAAGTTCAAATCTAAAAAGGAGGCTACTATGAAAGACGTAAAAGACTTGAAAGGTACAAAGACTGAAAAGAATTTGCACGAGGCGTTTGCCGGTGAGAGCATGGCGCGCAACAAGTACACCTATTATGCAAGCAAGGCCAAGAAAGAAGGCTATGAGCAAATTGCCGCCATCTTTACCGCGACGGCTGACAACGAGCGGGAGCACGCTAAAATTTGGTTCAAGCTGCTCGAAGGCGGCGAAATTGAGAGTACCGATAAAAACTTGGCGGCGGCCGCCGCGGGTGAGCGGTATGAGTGGACCGACATGTATAAAACATTCGCTGAAGAAGCCGCCGAAGAGGGCTTTGATAAGATTGCATCGCTGTTTACAATGGTGGCAAAAATTGAAGCCCAGCACGAAGCGCGATATAATAAATTGCTCGAACGCGTCAAAACCGGCGGTGTGTTTACCCGCGATAACGATATCTTATGGGTTTGCCGCAATTGCGGCCATTCGCACAAAGTCGATGTTGCGCCAGACATATGCCCCGTTTGTGCCCACCCCAAAGCATATTTTGAGGCGTACGCAGATAACTATTAAGAGTATTGAACATCGTAAGGGCGGGGCAACCCGCCCTTTTTCGCGCATCCCTTATAAAGAGGTTATTTGTGAAGCGTGTTTGCTCACCAAATAAGCTTTGGCGCGGCGTGCATCCTGCGGCGCGACATCAATTTTCATGGTAACTTCGGTGCTGTAAATGTCGTTAAAGATATAAGGAAACAATCCCGTCGGCCGTTGTGGTTGACGGGGCAAAACTTGCATGGCGTTGACCGCCACGCCTGTATCGCGCAAATTGCGCAGCGCCCACTCAGCAGTATCGGCATCCTCAAAATTGGCAATGATGACAGACATAGGGCTCTCCTTATCGCGGAGCGTTGTGCTCCATAACACAGTCTTTGCAAAATTTCGCCGATTATCCAAAAAAAATGCTTGACTTTACCAGCCTCACATGCTATACTTCTCTGTATCGCGTCAAACGGGTTACACAAGATGTAGCGGTGAACGGTGTTTGCCCGCATACACACCCTAAGAGCGGCTTGACAAAACATTCGAGAGGAAGAACACATGAAAGCAATCATTGAAACCGGCGGTAAGCAGTTTACCGTCAGCGAAGGCGACATCGTTTATGTCGAAACATTGGGGGCTGAAGAGGGCGAAACAGTCACGTTTGATCGAGTGCTTGCCATCATCGACGGTGACGGCATTACAGCAGGTGCACCGACGCTCAAAGGCTCAAAAGTAACGGGCAAACTCATCAAAAACGGCAAACAGCGCAAAGTCGTCGTCTATAAGATGAAGCGCCGGAAAGGCTATCGCCGCAAGCAAGGGCATCGCCAGCAGTATTCGAAAGTGCAAATCGAAACCATCGCACCGTGACAACGCTGACATTCAGCCTGCGTGGCGATGACATCATCGCCGTGTCCGTCGAGGGCCATGCGGGGTACGCCGAGTCGGGCGAAGACATTGTATGCGCCGGCATCAGTGCGTTAGTGCAGATGGTCGATTGCCAGCTGTATATGCTGGAAACCGATGCCGACATGTCAGTTGACGAAGAGACAGCGCGCATTATGATCAAAGTCGGCAATAAAGAAGCCATTACAAAAGCGCAATTGCCATTACACGCGCTGATGGTGGTCGCCAAATCGTGGCAAGAAGAATATACTGATTTTATTTCAGTTCAGGAGGTCAAATTACTATGATGAATATTAGTTTACAATTTTTCGCCCATAAGAAGGGCGTTGGCTCGACCAAAAACGGTCGTGACTCTGAATCTAAGCGCCTCGGCCCCAAGCGCGCCGACGGACAAATGGTACTGGCAGGCAATATCCTGGTGCGCCAACGCGGCACACGCATTCATCCGGGCAACAATGTAGGCATTGGGCGTGACGATACGCTGTTTGCCTTGACAAGTGGTCGTGTGCGCTTTGAGCGTATGGGACGTGACCGCAAGAAAGTCTCGGTTTACGCGGAATAAATTTTAACATAAATTTATCATGCAGAATGCAGAATTGGGATGCCGCCGTCTACGGGCGCGTAACTCTGCGTTCTGCATTTTACATTGACGCCATGTAGGAGATGCGCCTCTGTGCGCTTCGCCGATAAGCATATAATTGAGAGGTTACTCATGTTTATTGATAAGGTCAAAATTACAATCAAAGCAGGTCGAGGTGGCGATGGGTCGATCAGTTTTCGCCGTGAAAAATACGTTGCCGCCGGCGGCCCCGACGGCGGCGATGGCGGACGCGGCGGCAGTGTCTACGTTGAAGTTGACGGGCATCTCAGCACCTTACGTGACATCCATTACAAACGTCACTACGCTGCCGGCAACGGTGCGCCGGGTAGCGGCAAGAAGTTTTACGGCAAGGACGGTGACGATATTGTCATCCGCGTACCGCGTGGCACAGTTATTTACGATGCCGAGAGCCGGCTCGTTATCCAGGACATGAGCCTGTTGCCCGAAAATGAGAAATTTTTGCTCGCCAAAGGCGGGCGCGGCGGCTGGGGCAACAAAAAATTTGCCACACCGACACGGCAAGCGCCTCGCTTTGCCAAAGCCGGATTGCCTGGGCAGTCGTGCGAAGTCATTTTAGAACTGAAAATGCTGGCCGATGCCGGATTGGTCGGTTTCCCTAACGTGGGCAAATCAACACTGCTGTCAGTTGTGTCGGGGGCTAAGCCCAAGATTGCCAACTATCACTTCACAACGCTGACGCCGCACCTGGGTGTCGTTCATGTACGTGAAGAGCAAAGCTTTGTCCTCGCCGATATCCCCGGCCTTATCGAGGGTGCTGCTGACGGGCATGGTTTGGGGCATGACTTCTTGCGCCATGTTGACCGCTGCCGCCTATTGATACATGTCATCGACGTATCGGGCAGCGAAGGCCGCGATCCGTTGAAAGACTATCACGCTATCATGGCCGAACTTCAAGCCTTCAGCCCTGAATTGGCAGCGCGTCCGCAGTTGATTGCGGCAAATAAAATAGATTTGATCCCCGCCGCAGAAGGCGTGCACCCAGGCATTCCAAATGAGTTCATACAAGCCATGCAAGCCATGGGACACCAAGTCTTCCCCGTCAGTGCCGCCACGCAGCAAGGGGTGCGCGAACTCGTATCCGCTGCCATGGAAGCCCTTGGTGACCTACCCCCCATTGCTATGTATGAGTCGCAAACAGCGGTTGCCGGCGTGTCGCTCGGCACACCCGAAGACACCGAAATTGTCAAAGAGGGTGAAGATCTTTGGCTGCTCAGCGGCATCTGGTTGTCACATCTTTGCGCCAACGTCAATTTTGATGACTATGAATCGCGCATGTACTTTAACCGTACGCTGCAACGTTTCGGCATCTACGAGATGTTAGAAAAACAAGGCGTGCAAGAAGGCGATACGATAAGTGTGTATGATATTGAATTTGTGTATGAGATATAGTGCTGTCGCCGACTAATTCGGGGTCAATTCCGCAAGGAATTGCGCGGCAGTCACAATCGCGCTTGTGGCGTTGCCGATAGAAGTAAAAAGGGGGTTCCCGCAAAATTGCTTTGTGGGAGAAAACACCATGGCAGGACATTCTAAATGGAACAACATAAAGCACCGCAAAGGCAAATCTGATGCCCAACGGGCAAAGATCTTCACCAAGTTGTCGCGTGAAATTATCGTAGCTGTGCGCGAAGGCGGCGGCGACCCGTCCGCCAATGCCAAATTGCGTGATGTCATGGCCAAAGCCCGTGCCGCCAACGTGCCTAATGACAACATCAAGCGCGTCATCGATAAAGCTGCCGGCAATCAAAATAGTACCAACTACGAGTCGATTACGTATGAGGGCTATGGCCCGTGTGGCGTGGCCGTCATTGTTGAAACACTGACCGACAACCGCGTACGTACCGTTGCCGAAGTTCGCCACGCTTTCGACAAGTACGGCGGAAACATGGGTGCGGCCGGTTGTGTGGCATGGTCTTTTGACGCCAAGGGCATTCTCATTGTTGAGCGCGATGGCGTGGATGAAGAAGCACTCATGCTCGCGGTTCTTGACGCCGGCGCAGAAGACATCGAAACACTTGGCGAGGTTTATCAAATCACCACAACGCCCGAACGTTTCACTATTGTGCGCGACGCGTTGACTAACTATGCTTTTGTCAGTGCACAAATTGAAAAAGTACCGCAAACTACGGCAAATATCGACGACGAAAAAGATAAAGCCAAAATGCAAAAATTGCTCGACGCACTGGAAGACAATGACGACGTGCAAGATGTATGGCATAATTGGGCTGTGTAGGAATGATCACTCCCACAATAACAAATATTTTCGCCCCAAGGAGGTGACCCAACCATGCAAGATGAAACGCTTGCCCAGGCGACAGTCGCCTGCGAAACTGAAATCATAAAAAAAGCTCGTGCCGACATGAACGTCGATGGCGTGTATCAAGACTATGAGCTGATCTTGACACACGAAACATTGACCGTCGTGACATATGAAATACAAGAACAGACTCGCATCTTCGCCGGCTTTCCCGGCACGAAGTTGCTTCCTCCGCCGCCAAAAGTCGTGCAGTCGGTCGATGAATACGCGGTCAGCGATATCAGTGAACCGGTGATAGGAGATTTGGTCAGCGGCGGTGTGATTTCTGTTGAAATCAACGGCCAGGCCAAGGCTTTGTGTGCCACAACAAACCTATACAAAGCCGAGTGTGCAAAACTTATCGCAGTGCTTGAAAAGTTGTGTAAAAGCGAAGACTTGCCCGAAGAAGAAAAAGAAGACGAACGCGTCTGCCCGCGTTGCGGCACAGTCTATCCCGAGGAGGGACGCGCCGTCTGCATGCATTGCATAAACCGTGGTACGCTGTTTATTCGTACGTTGCGCTATTTTATGCCATACAAGAAACAATTTATTCCGCTGTTTATCTGCATTTTGGGTGTTGCGGCGCTGAGTATTGTATGGCCGTATTTGTCTGGTCAAGTGCTGTACGATCAAGTGTTGCGCGGTGGTGGCCTGCCGTGGATAGACATTTCCAGCCCCTATACGCAGTTGCTCATTCTGGCATTGTCGATGGTGGCCGTACGCGTTGTGCAGCAATTGTTCGGCATCATTCAAGGTCGCATTATCGCAAAAATCGTGCCCTATGTTGTGCGCAGCATCAAAGAAAAGACTTTCGCCGCACTTGAAAAGCTGTCGATTTCATTCTTCGCCAAGCGCCAAACCGGTGCACTCATGACCCGCGTACTCGAAGATGCAGAACAAGTAGCCGGATTTTTTATCGACGGTTTGCCTTTCTTATTTGTCAACACCATGACGATACTGGCATCCATCGGTATCATGCTGGCCATCAACTGGAAAATGGCGATTGCCACCATCGTTGCTATGCCGCTGATGTTGCTGATACACTTGTGGTTGGGTCCTGCCTTTTGGAACATGGTGGGGCGGCGGCATCGTGCCCGCCGGCGCATGGTCAGCCAAGTCAACGACAATATCACCGGCGCGCGTGTCGTCAAAGCTTTTGGCCAGCAGTCCAAAGAAATGGGGCGTTTTGACAGAACCAACCGCCGCGTGCGTGACTCTGAAATGTCATTGGTTAAAGTCGACTCACTTTACACCGCGCTCTACTTTGCCTGTCATACATTGATACAATTGACCGTTTGGATTGTCGGCTCAATTCTCGTGCTCAACAACGAGCCTGGTTTCTCATTCGGCACGCTCATCACGTTCATCAATTACACCGCGCTGTTGATAGGTCCCATCGAATTTTTCAGCTTCGTTGTGCGTTGGTGGGCCAATTCCATGAACTCGTCGTCGCGCATTTTCGAGATTATCGACCATCAGCCCGACGTTGTGGAGCCGCTCGACCCCACACCCTTGCCCCACATGGCAGGCGCCATCAAACTCAAAAACGTCACTTTTGGCTATGACGCGCATAAAAACGTGTTGAAAGATATCAGTTTGGATATTCCTGCCGGACATATGTTGGGCGTTGTCGGCAAATCGGGTGCAGGTAAGTCTACGTTGGTCAATTTAATCAGTCGCCTCTACGACGTGACTGATGGCGAAATCAGCATCGACGGCATCAACATCAAGCAATTGTCATTCGCCGATCTGCGCCGTCAAGTCGCCATGGTCAGCCAGGAAACATATATCTTTATGGGCACCATTGCCGAAAACATCGCCTACGGTTGTCCCGATGTATCACGCGACGACATTGTCAAGGCTGCCATGGCGGCCAGTGCGCACGACTTTATCTCCAAATGTCCTGACGGGTACGATACACTGGTCGGCGCGGGATACCGCGACCTATCTGGCGGTGAACGGCAACGCGTTTCTATCGCTCGCGCCATCTTGACAAACCCGCGTATCTTGATACTCGACGAGGCAACGGCTGCCATGGACACCGAAACCGAGGGCAAAATCCAAGCCGCTCTTGACGAGTTAATCGTTGGCCGCACGACTATCTCTATCGCCCATCGGCTGTCAACCTTGCGCAACGCCGACAGCCTCATCGTCGTCGAAGACGGAAAAATCGTAGAACAAGGCACGCATATGGAGCTGATCAAGCAAAAAGGTGCCTACTTCACGCTGGTGCAATTGCAGGGCAAAGCCTTGGCAATGAGAGGCATTGGCGGCGGGGCTCCCGAGTAGCGTGTTGAAAATTGAGTGTAGGGCGCGGCGGTGACCCCGCCGCGCTCGATGAATGGAAACGAGGTAAATTATCATGTCAACCAAACCAAACACTATTGAACAAGACGAAGAAATCGCCAAACAGCAGGCCAAAGTCGAAGAGCTCTTGACCGTACGCTATCTAACGCCGGACAATGCGGCGTTTGTGCGCACCGACGGCGGCTTTGTGTCGCTTGAAATTGTGGGAGCAAGCAATATGCGCCCCAAGCCTGACGCCGAGGAAGCCGACTGTAAAGAAGAAAAATATGACCGTGTCAATTTCTTTCGCGCCTTTCCATTCAGCGATCCTGATCGCTATGTATCTGTTCGCGAAGCTGATACTAAGGCACGGGAAATCGGCATTATCCAAGAGATGAATGCATTTTCTGAGGACGTGCAAACCATGCTGCGTGAGCAGATGAATTTGCGTTACTTTACACCGACCATCACGCGCGTATTTGATGTCAAAGTCGAATACGGCTATGCGTACTGGGATGTCATGACCGATCGTG
The DNA here is from genome assembly GCA_009780275.1 of Oscillospiraceae bacterium. Taxonomy (NCBI): domain Bacteria; kingdom Bacillati; phylum Bacillota; class Clostridia; order Eubacteriales; family Oscillospiraceae; species Oscillospiraceae bacterium. Next base: position 83,841 of record WRAI01000005.1, read on the forward strand.
GGCCGTGTAAATTTACTATGAACAGCGGCTCTATTCCGCATTTGAGTGATGTACGCCTGCTCATCAGCGACATCGATGGCAACCGGTTCGAGATTAAAGATTTCACCAAACTACCGCAAAAAGATGTCAAGAAGTTAGATTTGTTTTTGTAATAAAGAGCTATCAGCCTGACAAGCGCAAGTTTATCCCCTGCAAGAACCTCCATACAAACAGGAGAGAGAATTTGTGTCAAACATTACCAACCTCCAGTGCCGGTGCATACACTTCCCGATGGGGAGAGGCGCAATAACATACGCCAAGAGGTACTTGTCTCGAATATGCCCGTATGGCCGGCTGAGGGTTCAATTGGTATTATTGATAACGTGATAGTGATTAATTTTGGAATATCGTAACAAGAGCAGCTGCCCGGTATAACAGACGAAACACAATTGCTTGTTTTGACAAGATGTCTAAATTACGCTATACTCTAATTGAATATAGGGCAGTGCCGCCGCGACGGTGTTGCCAAGGAGAAAATATATGCCCAACCATATCCGTAATTTCTGCATTATCGCCCACATCGACCATGGAAAGTCAACTCTGGCCGACAGGCTCATCGAGCTCTGCGACGGTGTTGCCGCGCGCGACATGGAAAGTCAATTGCTCGACAATATGGATTTAGAGCGCGAACGCGGCATTACCATCAAAGCGCGCGCCGTGCGCCTGCACTACAATGCTCTTGACGGCGAAACATACGAGTTGCACTTGATTGACACGCCGGGGCACGTTGACTTCAACTACGAAGTCAGCCGCAGTCTGGCCGCTTGCGAGGGCGCGGTGCTGATTGTCGACGCCGCGCAAGGCATTGAGGCACAGACGCTGGCAAACACGTATCTGGCGATGGAGCACGACTTGGAAATCGTGCCCGTCATCAATAAAATTGACCTACCTGCCGCCGATCCCGATGCCGCTGCACAGGAAATCGAGGATGTCATCGGCCTGCCTGCTCTCGACGCGCCGCGCATTTCGGCCAAAAATAAAGTCAATATTCGAGAAGTGCTCGAATGCGTCGTCAAAGAAATACCGCCGCCGACCGGCGATGCCGCCGCGCCCTTGCAAGCCCTCATTTTCGACAGTCAATACGACAGCTACCGTGGTGTTGTTGTGCTCATTCGCGTTATGCAAGGCACGTTGAAAACCGGCATGACCATCCGCATGATGGCAACTGGTGCCGAGTTCACTGTTGTTGACACCGGCTATATGACGCCGTTGGACTATAAGTCAACAGGTGAGCTCAAGGCCGGGCAAGTCGGCTACGTCACAGCATCAATTAAAACCGTCCGTGACACACGCGTAGGCGATACGGTTACGGATGCCAATAATCCCGCCGCTGCACCGCTGAGCGGCTACAAAAAAGTCCAACCGATGGTTTACTGCGGCATTTATCCTGCCGAGGGTGATAAATACACAGATCTGCGTGACGCGTTGGATAAACTGCAACTCAACGATGCGGCGTTATCTTTTGAGCCCGAGTCATCGGTGGCGCTGGGACAAGGTTTCCGCTGCGGATTTTTGGGGTTGTTGCACATGGAAGTCATCCAAGAACGTTTAGAGCGCGAATATGACATTGATTTGGTCTATACCGCGCCGTCAGTTATCTATCACATCATCAAAACCGACGGCAGCGATGCTTGGATCGATAACCCGTTGCATTACCCTGACCCGTCACACATCGCCAGCGCCGAAGAGCCGTTTGTCAAAGCCACAATTATCACGCCGCACGATACCGTCGGCGTCATTATGGAGTTGTGCCAAGAGCGGCGCGGCATTTTTAAAGATATGAAGTACCTCGACCCTGCCGGAGAAGGTAAACAAGGCGGCCGTGTCGAAATGCACTACGAGCTGCCGCTCAACGAAATCGTTTACGATTTCTTCGATGTGCTGAAATCGCGCACCCGTGGGTACGCTTCACTCGACTATGAGATGATCGGCTATCGCCCGTCGCAACTGGTCAAACTTGATCTGCTGCTCAACGGTGATGTTGTCGACGCCATGAGCTTTATCGTACACGCCGATAAAGCGCAAGCCCGTGCCCGCCGCATCGCTGAAAAACTGCGTGAACATATTCCGCGGCAGTTGTTTGAAGTGCCCATTCAAGTCGCTATCGGCGGCAAAATTATCGCTCGCGAAACAGTCAGAGCTGTCCGCAAAGACGTGTTGGCAAAATGCTACGGTGGTGACATTACACGTAAGAAAAAGCTGTTGGAAAAGCAAAAAAAGGGCAAAAAGCGCATGCGCCAAGTCGGCAGTGTAGAAGTGCCGCAAGAGGCGTTTATGGCAGTTTTAAAGTTAGATGAATAGTTAAAGGGCGGCCTTGTGCACCGCTTCTATAACTACGAACGCATTCAGCTTAAAACAAAGCTGACACTGCTCGAAAAACGACGCCAGCTTGCGTAATCCGGAGCTATTCTGCGACTGACCCTTTTTTTATGTGTCTAATCATTGGGGGGCGGTGCAGTTTTTTTGTTTTCCCATGTCCCGCCCATAACAGGAGGTTTCATATGAAACGCACACTTATCGGAATGGGTTGTCTGTTTTTATTGTCGGTCGCATTGTTAATTTTTTGGGAACCGAACCCACCAGTGCCCATTCCCCCGCACACGCCACTGCCTATGCCACCTTCAACGCCAGAGTCTATGCCTTCAACAACAGCAACGCCTGAACCACTTTATGTGCAAATTGGAGATAACCAAATTCCAATAGATAGCGATTGGCTGGCTCTGCGAACCTTTCAAGAGTTTGAAGATGCGATTGCGGCACTACCACATTTGCAAAAGTTAGAGTTTTTGATGATTCACGGTGGTGAAAGCCAAAAATATTTACATGAAAATCATGACTACTCACGCGAAAGAAGTGGGGGAATTGTACTGCTTTATGCTTCACCATTATTTGAGCTGTTGCCGGTATTGTCTAATTTGCGGGAATTACGAATTCATTCTGTACCTCTCGATAATATTTCCCTTGCAATAATTGCAAGAGCGACACAAGTTATTGACATTGGGTTCCATTCTAATGACCTTCATGATATTTCCCCATTGGCAAGCATGACAAATTTAATAGGTTTTTCATCGATGTATAACCCCATCGCAAACTTAACGCCGCTTGCAGGGCTAACCAATATACGATGGTTAAGTGTCACATATGGTCAAATCTCTGATGTTTCGCCATTGGGAAACCTTATAGCTTTGGAGCGGTTGGGTTTGGAAAATAATCAAATCTCCGATGTTTCGTCATTAGCTGCACTCATAAATTTACGCATATTGAATATTTGGAATAATCCAATTGATGATTTTGCGTCGTTGGCACATTTGACAGAATTAGTGTTTCAATATAATTTTCCAAATCCTAGGGCGTGTTATTAAAATACTGAGAGAAGAGAAATTACTCGCTCCGGCACTTACCTTTGAGGGTGTTAAATTTTTCTTTGAGAAGTTCCGTAACGGCAACGCAAACGACCCTGCCTACCGCTCGGCATTGGTTGATACGTTCATCAACAAGATTTATCTCTATGATGGCGAGGACGCAAGGCTTGAAATTTACTGCCACGCAAAGGAACATTTGGCATGGTTGACAACGTTTTTACAATCAGTCGTTGCTTAAGCAATTCTCCGCCATCATACACTATATATTTGATAGAGTTCTTCAAGTGTAATAGGCTCTTTTAATATAGAACACATCTCTTTTTCTCTTGAATAAAATAGTTGTGAAATGAGTTTTCGAATATCTTCTTTTGTTCCGTAATGGATTTGGTTATGGCAGTTACTGCAAAGCGAAAATATATTTTGCTCCCTATCTAGAGTCACATCAAAACGATCGGTCATCGACATCGGGATTAAATGGTGTGGCTCCATATATAAACTCGAGGAACTTCTGCGCTGAAAGGATGGATGTTCCGGACCTAACTCACATTTGTGTCCAGCTCTTCGCAGCGCATTATACGAAGTTATTGCGTTCCGCGCGTAAACTTTTCGTTTTCCTTTATGCTTTAACATAGGGCCTTTTGACAAAGGTTTATCCAGAGAGATTATGGGCGGATCA